>JAJZJT010000054.1 GCA_021809995.1 Actinomycetes bacterium | reverse complement strand
CTGCCCGCCGCCTCGCCCGACGGCGCAGGAGCCCGTCGCCTTCCGCCCGGGGGGCGTCGCGGCCGCACGGCGACGGGCTCCGGGCACACCGTGACCGCTGGCCGGGCGAGGGTCGGCCTCGGTGATCTTGTCGTGACGTCGACACGGGAGGGCCCCGGCGCCGGGGGCTCCTCGTCGCCCCTCGTCAGCGGGCCGGTACGCCCGTGGCCAGGGATGACGCCTGCCGGTCCCCTCGGAGCGACCCTGGGAGCACATTGCCCCTTGACACCGACGAGAAACGGTTCAATATTTAGATCATCAAGGGAGTGAACCAGATACGGTGCTCCTGACCCAGGGGGGAAGTGGATGCCTCAGCGCCTCACCGACTCGGCGGCACGCGTGCCCCACGTGGCGCGATCCCGGTCCGGCAAGGGCGTTCCGTCGACCCCGCTCCACGCCGGCGTTCGCCGAACCCTGGTGCTCCCACCGAGCGGTGTCGTGCCGACCGGACGGACGTGACGAGGGGGACTGGGGGGATATCGACCGTCGCTCCGCTCTCGAAGAGCCATCGGACACGTGGGACTGTACGCGATGCAATCAACCAGCCGACGAGCTGTTCTCGTGGCTGAAGTGTGGTGCCGAACGCACCAAGAAAGGGGACGGGCATGTCAGTGAGATCCGTCAAATCGCGAGTGAGAGGTGTGGCTGTCGTGGGGGTTGCCCTGAGCGCGCTCGTGCTGGCCGCCTGCGGCTCGTCGACGCCGTCGGCCTCGAGCGGAGCCAGCAGCTCGGGCGGCGCCCAGGCGGCGGACGTGACGCAGCTGCTCACCCGGCCGACGACCTTCTCGGTGCCGTCCCTGCCGAGCGCGCCGCCCACCGGCAAGACCATCGACTTCATGGCCTGTGGCGTGCCTGTGTGCCAGAACATGGGTCAGTTCGTCAAGCAGGCGGCCCAGGCGCTCGGCTGGAACTTCCAGGAGATCCAGACGGGGGAGACGCCCCAGACGGTGTCCGCGGCGTACGCCCAGGCTGTCCGCAACGACCCGGCCGGGGTAGTCGGTTCGGGCGGCTTCTCGCCGTCGCTCATGTCCCACGAGCTCCAGCAGCTGAAGGCCGAGGGCTCGACGGCCGTCCTCGTCGACGTCCCGTCTCCCGGCAACGCCACGGCCGCCGTGCTCACGTCCTCGACGCAGGCGACCTACGGCAAGGAGATGGGCGAGTGGATCGTCAACAACGCCAAGGGCAAGAACGCCCACGTCGGCATCATGACCAGCCCGGCCACCCCCATCTACGCCGCCGCCCACCAGGCGCTGGCCCAGGTGCTGAGCTCGAGCTGCAAGGGGTGCTCCACCACCACCTACTCGTTCCCCTACACCGACGTGGGGACGACGCTGCCGACCAAGGTGGTCACGTTCCTCACGTCGCACCCGTCGATCAACTACCTCTTCTTCGACTTCTCGAACGAGGTCGACGGCGTGCCGGCCGCGCTGCAGGCCGCGGGCCTGTCGCACCGGGTGAAGATCGTCACCACTGACGACACGGCGACGGAGACCCCGTACCTCAAGCAGGGCCAGGAGAGCGCGTCGGCCGGCATCGCCTGGCCGGAGATGCTCTGGGGCGCCGTCAACATCATCATCCGGAACACGATGCACCTTCCCCTCGGGCCGGCGCTCAGCATCCAGTACCCGAACATGATCCTGACGGGGTCGAACCTCCCGGCGTCGGCGTCGTCGGGCATGTTCCCGCTGGTCTCCTCGTACCAGTCCATCTACAAGACGGCGTGGCACCTGCCGTGACGTCGCCCGGCGTGCTCGAGCTCGACCGGGTCGGGATGAGCTTCGACGGCCGCCCCGTGCTCGAAGGCCTCTCTCTGGCCTTCGAGCCGGGGGCCGTCCACGGGCTCATCGGGCACAACGGCTCGGGCAAGTCGACCCTCATCCGCATCCTGGCCGGCTACCACCGGCCGACGATGGGGACCGTACGCCTGGGCGGGGAGCCGGTCGTGCCCGGCTCCCCGCACCGGTGCCACCTCCTCGGCCTCCGCTTCGTCCATCAGGACCTCGGGCTGGTGCCCGAGTTCGACGCCCTCGAGAACTTCGGCCTCGGCGCCGACTACAGCCGGCGGCGCTGGCGGACTCTCGACTGGGCCGGCCAGCGGCGCCGGCTCCACGCCGCCCTGGCCATGCTCGACTGCGAGA
This sequence comes from Actinomycetes bacterium, assembly GCA_021809995.1. Classification (GTDB taxonomy): domain Bacteria; phylum Actinomycetota; class Acidimicrobiia; order Acidimicrobiales; family RAAP-2; genus JAJZJT01. The sequence goes on along the minus strand of JAJZJT010000054.1, from coordinate 10,526 downwards.
TCCCGGAGCGAAAGCCCGCCTCCAGCTACAGCGCCGTCCAGCGGGCCCTCCTCGCCATCGCCCGCGCCATCGCTCCGGGGGTCGACGGGAGCACGGCCCGCTACCTGACCCTCGACGAGCCCACGACCGCTCTCGAGGAGCCGGAGACCGAGCAGCTCTTCGGGGTGCTCCGCCGCCTGACCTCCCAGGGCGTGGGCATCCTCTACGTCTCGCACCACCTCGACGAGGTCCTCGACCTCTGCGACCGCGTGTCGTCCCTGCGTGACGGCCGGCTCGTCTGCACGGTCGACACCACCGGGGCCACCCGCCAGACGTTGGTGGCTTCCATGTTCGGGAGCGGTGGCGCGCCGGGCGCGACGCCCTTCCATGCGGGACCGGCCGGTTCCCCACCTTCCCCCGCCCCGGCCGGTCCCGCGACCCCGCCTCCCCGCGGCGTCCTCGAACGGCCGGGGGAGCTGGCAGCCGGCACGGGCCGGCCGTCGGCCGCGCCCCCGGTGCTCGCCGTCCGGGGGCTCACCTCGGCCTCGCTCCACGATGTCGACCTCGACCTGTACCGGGGGGAGTGCGTCTGCGCCGTCGGGCTGTCCGGCTCGGGACGAGAGGAGCTCGTCTACGCATTGGCCGGTGCCGTTCCCGTCGAGGTGACGAGCGTGGTCGTCGACGGCGAGGCGATCCCCTCGCTCGACCCGGTGACCTGCCGCCGGCGCCGGGTGGCCGTCGTCCCGGGCAATCGACTGCCCGGCAGCATGGTCGCCGACTTCTCCATCCGGGAGAACCTCTCCTTCGCCTCCCTCGAGGCCGTCACGGGCCCGACGAGCATCGTCGACCGCGGCCGCGAGCGTGCGCTCGCCCGCGGGTGGATGGAGGAGTTCGACGTCCTTCCCCGCGATCCGGACTACCTGTGCCGGCACCTGAGCGGGGGGAACAAGCAGAAGGTGATCCTGGCCAAGTGGCTCGGCATCGACCCGCACGCCATGCTCATCGACGAGCCGACGGCTGGGGTCGACGTGGGAGCGGTCAGCGCCATCCTCGCCACGCTGCGGTCCGCTGTCGACCGGGGCATGGCCGTCCTGATCAGCACGTCCGAGGTGTCGGAGGTGCTCGACATCGCCGACCGGGTCGTCGTGCTCCGACGCGGCCGCCTGGTGGCCGAGCTCACCCGTGAGGAGGGGCAATGGTCCGAGCAGTCGATCGTCCACGCCATGACCGGGGCGGCGGCGTGAGCCCGTCCGACCCGGCAGCGGGGAGCACCTCGGGGGTGCGGACCTCGGGCGCCGGCATCGCCGACGGCGCTGCTCCCCACCCCGCCAGGCGTCAGTGGTTGCGGCGGCTCAGTCCGAGGACGATCGGGGCCGTCTACGTCCTCGTCGCCCTCGTCGTCATCTTCTCGCTGATGAAGCCGCACGAGTTCTTCGCCGTCGGCACGGCGCAGCTCGTCGTCAATCAGTACGCCACGACCGGCCTCGTCGGCCTCGCCCTCCTCCTGCCGCTCGCCTCGGGCCTCTACGACCTGTCGGTGGGGAGCGTCGCGGGGCTGTCGGGGATCGCCGCCGCGTGGATGCTCGCCCACGTCACGACCAACCCGGTGGCCGCCGTGCTCGTGGGCCTCGCCGTGGCGCTCGCGGTCGGCCTGGTCAACGCCTTCGTCGTCCTCGTCCTCAACATCGACTCGTTCATCGGCACCCTGGCCACCGGCAGCATCGTGACGGCCATCGCCACGGCCGTCTCGGGCGACACCACGATTGCCCACAACGTGAACGGCGCCTTCCAGCAAGACGTGGCGCTCACCAGCCTCGGGGGCGTGACCCTGCCGGCGTTCATCACCCTCGGCGTCGCCATCGTGCTGTTCCTCCTGCTCGAGCGCACGGCTTTCGGGCGACGGTCGTACGCGATCGGCTTCGACACCGAGGTCGCCCGGCTCGGTGGCGTGCGCGTGAAGGGCGTCCGCATGGTGAGCCTGCTCGTCTCGGCGATGCTGGCCGGCCTGGCCGGCGTGGTCGCCACGGCGGTCATCGGGGCGGGGAGCCCGGCGACCGGCCCGAGCTTCCTGCTGCCGGCCTTCGCCGTGGCCTTCCTCGGCGCAACCCAGTTCCGGGCCGGCCGCTTCAACGCCTGGGGGACCGTCGTCGCGGTGCTCCTGCTGGGCACCGGCAATGTGGGGCTGCTCATCGTGGGTGGCCCGTCGTGGTCGCCCGACATCTTCGACGGCGCCATGCTGATCGCCGCCGTCGGGCTCACCTCGGTGCACGGCGTCGGCGGGTTCAGCATCGGAAAGCTGCTGCGTCGGCGCTCGCCTAAGTCGTTGACCGTCGGAGCCTCCGAAGGTCCCGGCGGGGCCGGTGCCGCCGCCCCAGACGATGGCGGTGGCCCGGGGGACCAGCACGGCGCGGGCGCCGTCGCAGGACGCGTGGCGACGCCCGCGGGCGTCGGCTCGGTCCGAGGTCCCTTCGGGACGACCGGCATGAGGCCCGGAACGGGGTCGTGACGGCGGTCCGGATCGGCTGCGGGTCGTCGTACGCGGAGGACCGTGTCGAGCCGGCGGCGGCCCTCGTCGAGCACGGTGAGCTCGACGTGCTGTCGCTCGACTGCCTCGCCGAGCGGACCCTCACCCACGCCCAGCTCCGTCGCCTCGCCGACCCGTCGACCGGCTACGACCTGCGGCTCGACCGTCTGGTCGCCGAGGTCGTCACCCGCTGCCTCGACCACGGCACCCGGTTCGTCGCCAACCTGGGGGCCGCCAACCCCGTCGGTGCCGCCGAGCGCACCTGCGAGCTCCTTGCCCGCCTCGGCCGCAGCGGCGCGCGAGTAGCGGTCGTCACCGGCGACGACGTCCTCGACCGTCTCGGCACCTTCGACGACGGGTCGCACGCCACTGCCGTCAGCGCCAACGCCTACCTCGGTGCCGCACCGATCGTCGAGGCGCTCGAGCGGGGTGCCGACGTGGTCATCGGGGGCCGGATCGCCGACGCGTCGCTCTTCCTCGGCCCGCTGGCCCACGCCCATGGGTGGGGGAGCGACGCGTGGGACGTGCTCGCCGCCGGCCAGACAGTCGGCCACCTCCTCGAGTGCGGGACCTACCTGACCGGCGGCAATTGGCACGACCCGCCGGTGCGCACCGTTGCGAGGCCGTGGGACCTCGGCATGCCCTTCGCAGACGTGGAGGCCGACGGGACGGCCGTCCTCTCCAAGCTCTCCGGCACGGGTGGCCTGCTGACAGTCGACACGTGCAAGGCGCAGCTCACCTACGAGATCGGGGACCCGAGCGCCTACCTCACCCCCGACGTCGTCGTCGACCTGACCGGTGTCAGGCTCGAGCAGGTGGGGCCCGACCGGGTCCGGGTGAGCGGCGCAGCCGGCCGCCCGGCGCCGGCCACCTTGAAGGTCCTCGTCGGCTCCTCAGAAGGGCATCTCGGCGAGGCGGAGGTCTCCTTCGCCGGGCTGGGCGCGGCCGAGCGGGCACAGGCAGCGGCCGAGCTCGTCCGCTGCCGCCTGGAGCAGAGCGGGGTGGTGCCCGACGAGCTCCGTGTCGACCGGGTCGGCGTCGACGCCTCCTACGGCCCGGCGACACCGCCCCCTGCCGTCGAGCCATTTGAAGTCCGCCTACGGGTGGCTGCCCGCAGCGGCGACCGGTCGACCGTCGACCAGGTGCTCGCCGAGGTCGACGCCCTCTATATGTACGGACCTGCTGGCGCCGGCGGCGTTCGCCGTGACGTCCGGCCCGTCCTCGGGCTCGACACGTGCTTCGTCCCCCGCGACGAGGTCCACCCCACCGTCACCGTGCTGGAGGTCGCCTGAGTGCCTGCAACCGTCCCCCTTCGCGAGCTCGCCTTCGCCCGCTCGGGCGACAAGGGCGACACCTCGAACGTCGCCGTCATCCCCTACGACGAGGCGCTCTTCGATCACGTCGCCAGCCAGGTGACGACCGAGCGGGTCGCCGCCCTCTTCGCCGGCCTCGTGCACGGTCCCGTTCGCCGCTACGAGCTGCCCGGCATCAAGGCGCTCAACTTCGTCATGGAGCGCGCCCTGGGCGGCGGGGTGTCGCGCACCCTCGCTCTCGACGCCCACGGCAAGGCGTACGCCAACCTCGTGCTCACCCTCGAGGTCGACGCGCCCCCGGCGCCGGAGGGACACGGCGAGGAGCACGGGCGGTGACCCCACCGGGTGCCCCGAGGGAGGCCGGCTCGACGCGCGCGCAGGCCCCCGCGTTCTACGTGCGACCGCCTGGTTGGCTGGGCAGCGGCAGCTTCTCCTTCGAGGCGCTCGCCTCGTGGGCAACCCACGCCGAGGCCCTGGGGTTCGACGGGATCTTCGTCGGCGACCGGCTGCTCTCCGAGGCCACGGCCGACGGCAAGGTCGTCTACGGCGCGTCGATGCTCGAGGCGAGCGTGGTGCTCGCAGCGATCGCTGCGCGCACCGAGCGGGTCCGCCTCGGACCGCTCGTGCTCGTCTTCGCTTATCGGCACCCGCTGCAGCTGGCCAAGTCGGTCGCCACCCTTGACGTCGTCTCCGGAGGCCGCGTCGTGCTCGGTGCCGGTATCGGTTGGAACGCCCGCGAGTTCGAGGCCCTCGGCGTCGAACGCGCCGGGCGCGGCCGGCGCTTCGAGGAGTCCCTGGACATCGTGCGGGCGCTGTGGCGCGGCGAGTCGGTCACCCGCACCGGCGGCACCTGGGAGCTCGACGACGTGCGGATCGACCCGGTCCCCGTACGGCCCGGGGGCCCGCCCGTGTGGCTGGCGTCGTTCTCGCCCGGCGACCCGCTCGAGTGGTCGCGCGGCATTCCGGCGGGCGTCCGCCGCGTGCTCGACCGAGTCGGGCGCCTGGCGGACGGGTGGGTACCGCTCATCTACTCGGCCTCGGGCAAGCGCCGGCTCGGTGCGGACGTCCTCGCCGCCGCCTGGGAGGAGGTCGGCTCGAGTGCCGAGCGAGCGGGACGAGGGCGCGGCGCCGTCGACTTCGTGTTCTCGGACTGGTGCTACGTGCTCGACTCGCCTGCCGCCGCCGAGCGGTGCCGGGAGGCTGTCGGCCGGTTCTTCGTGGGCGACTGGGAGGACATGGTGCGCACCTACTCGATCGGGCGACCCGAGCAGATCGTCGAGCAGGTCGAGGCGCAGACGGCCGGTGTCGACCGGGTCGACGCCTACGTGCTCACCCCACTGAGCGGCGAGGTCGACCAGCTCGACCAGCTGGCCGAGCACGTGGTCCCGATGCTTCGGGCCGCCCGAACCCGCCCCGAGGAGCGCCTGTGACCGCCTCTGCCCCGGTGGGCCTGACGGTGCCCACGGGGACGAGCCTCGCCGGCTGCGGGGAGCTCGCCCGCGGCGCCGCCGCGCTCGGCTACGCCTCGGTCTGGTCGAGCGAGATCGACGAGCTCGACGCCTTCTCCCCGCTTGTGGCCTCGGCACTCGCCGCACCCTCGCTCGAGGTCGGGACGGCGATCGTCTCGTCGTTCACCCGCGGACCGGCGTGCCTCGCCCAGAGCGCCGCCGCGCTGGCCGGGCTCGCTCCGGGACGCGTCACGCTGGGGATCGGCTCGTCGTCGTCGGTCATCGTGTCGGGCTGGAACGGCGTCGCCTTCGAGCGCCCGCTCGCTCGAACCCGCGACCTCGTCGAGTTCCTGCGCGAGGCGTTCACCGGGGCCAAAGTGACCCGCGCCTACGACACCTTCGAGGTGTCGGGGTTCCGCCTGGCCTCACCACCGTCGGTCCCGCCGCGGCTCTTCGTCGCCGCCCTGCGCGAGGGCATGTTGCGCATGGCCGGCGCCGTCGCCGACGGTGTGCTGCTCAACTGGCTGGGGGCCGACGACGTGGCACGGGTCGTCCGCCTCGTCCACGACGAGGGCGACGACCGCCAGGTCGTGGCCCGGCTCTTCGTGTGCCCGTCGGAAGACGCAGAGACGGTTCGGGCGCAGGCCCGCCGGATGATCGCCGGATACCTGACGGTCCCCGTCTACCGCCGATACCACGAGTGGCTCGGGCGCTCGGACGCGCTCGGACGCCTGTGGGAGCTCTGGGAGGCGGGGGACCGGGCGGCCGCCGCCGCGTCGATCCCCGACGAGGTGGTCGACGCCCTCGTGGTCCACGGGAGCCCGGACGCGTGCCGGCGTCACGTCGAGCGCTACGTGGAGGCGGGGGTGGACGTGCCGGTGCTGTGGGTGCTGCCGTGGGGCGTCGACGTCGAGGAGGGGGTGCGTGCTCTCGCCCCCGCCGCCCTGCCGGCCGCTGGTGACGCGCCGACCGCTGGTGACGTGCCCGGGGGCCCCTCGGGCGTCAGAACGGGCGCTCGGCCACCACGCTGACGCGACGCCCGCTGCGCACCGCCGGGCAGTAGTCCCAGTCGGCGTAGTGCTGTGTGCTGCGGTTGCCTCACATCGCGACCGCCCCCGGCGTCCACGCGAACCGGCACTGGTGCTCGGGATGGTGCTCGACATGGTCGAAGAGGGAGTCGAGCCCGGCTCCTCCGAGCCGCATTGACCGCCGTCGCTGTGGGCCGGTTCGTGGTTGGCCGTCTTGTCGGCCAGGAAGTCCTGCATCGGCCGCGAGAGCGACTCGTAGGCCGCCTCGGCGGAGAGGAACAGCGTGTCGTCCGACCTCGGGGACGACCGGCAGGTGGAGGACGGTGGCGGCGGGAGGCCGCTCGTCGCAGCTCACGTCGGTGTGCCACCCGTTGCCCGCCACGACCCTCGCGTGCTCGTCGGCGTAGATGGAGATCACGCTCGGGTGGCCTTCGACGCAGGGTGTCGCCGGGTGGACGTGCAGCTCGCCGTGGGCCTCGTGTGCCTCGGGGGCCTCGTGTGCCTCGTGTGCCTCGTGTGCCTCGTGTGCCTCGGGGGGAGGTCCTGGTGGTGGCGAAGGGACGAGGTGGCGGGCCCAGGCCACTTCGATCTCGCGCCAGGTGTCGCCGTCGAGATCGGCGAGGTCGACGCCGGTCACCTTGGCGCCCAGGACTGGGCTGGGCCAGCCGGAGGTGCTCCCGGTGGCGGGTGCGTCAGCGGCAGCCGGGGGCGCAGACGGGAGCGCACGTGACGAAGCCGGCCGTAACGACCGGGGGACCGGCCCAGGGGGCGCGCCCGGTGGGCACGTCCGAGCGGCGGTCGAGACGGGCGACCGAGCGGGCCCTCGAGATAGCCGCCGTCCGCCTGCTCGAACGCGACGGGGTCCTCGCTGGGCTGAACCAGCGCGAGCTGGCTTGGGCGCTCTTCGAGCGCGACGTCGCCGAGGGCGAGCTCGAGGTCACCGACCTCGACGGCCGGCTGGCGGCGGTCTGGCTCCCGCGGGCGACACCGGCAACCCGCCGGCCCGGCCTGACGGTGCACCCGGCCAAAGGGCCGTTCGTCCCTGCCGCCCACCGTCCTGCAACCGGCACAGTGGAGGAAGCGGCCGGCGGTCGCCGGGCCGCAGTGACGACGCAGGTGGTGGTGACGTGGAGCAGTCCGGTACACGGCATCGCGAAGCGCCGGGCCCGGCGCACGGGGGTCGACCGGGGGCCTCGGCACGGTGCGAGAGCACCGGGGACCTCGGCCCTCCGAACCGAGCAGGCGCGCCGTGACGTCGCTCCCGCAGCTTGTCGCCCCGACGCAGGCGGTCCCCTTCGGCCGGCTGGTCTGTGCCGTCGATGGCACCCAGGACTCGCTCGAGGCGGCGCGCCAGGCCTGCCGCTTGGCGCCAGGACGGCCCGTCACCGTGGTGTGCGCCGTCGACGCCTTCGAGGAGCTCGCCCGCCCGGGTGACATCCCGGAGCGCAGCCACCAGCTCCGCCAGCGGGCCGACGACGTCGTCGAGCACGCGCGCTCCTACCTGGTCCGCTCCGGTGTCACCGGCGAAGTCGCCCTGGCCGTCGAGGAGGGCCTGTTGCTCGACGTGCTGGCCTTCGTGGTCGGCGACGGCGCCCGCACCCTCGTGGCCGTGGGCGCTCCTGGTGGTGACGCACCCCCACGGGCCCGCCCGACGGGGGCCCCCGGCCCGGACGGCATCGCCCAGCACGAGAGCGTGGGGACGGTCGTGCGCGAACTGCCGTGCTCCGTGCTGGTGGCACGCCGTCCCCACGACGCCGCCGGCTTCCCGTCGTCGATCGCCGTCGGGCTGGACGGCTCGGCACCGGCGCTGCGGGCCCACGCCGTCGCGACGTTGCTGGCGAGCGCCACGGAAGCGCGTTTGCACTGCGTCGTCGCCCTCGGAGGCAAGGGCGTCGACGTCGACGCTCTCCGGACGGCGCTGCCCGAGCTCCCGCTCGCCTCGGTCGACCAGCGCTCGCCGGTCCGGGCGCTGGTCGCTTCGGGCGCCGATCTCGTCGTCGTCGGGCACCGTGGCCTCCACGGCCTGCGCTCCCTCGGCAGCGTGAGCGAGCGGGTCGTGGCGCGCTGTCCGGGCTCGGTGCTCGTCGTGCACTGAGCAGCACAGGCACCATCGGTCCCCTCGTCGCCGCCGGAACGTCGCTAGGGTTCGCGAGATGAGCGAACCGTCGGCACCTGTGAGGTCGGGTCGGCCGCTGGCGCTGGTCACGGGCGCCTCGGGCGGCATCGGCGAGGAGCTCGCCCGTCTCGCCGCACGTGACGGCCACGATCTCGTCCTCGTGGCCCGTCGCGCCGAGCGGCTCGAGGAGCTCGCTGCCGAGCTGCGCAGGGACGGTGCCGAAGTCGAGGTCGTGGCCGCCGACCTCGAGTCGGATGCGGGCCAGGCGGCGGTCGAGGCACGGCTCGCGGAGCCGGGAGGACGGCGACCGGTCGACGTGCTTGTCAACAACGCGGGCTTCGGGACGGTGGGCCGGTTCGTCGACCTGCCCGTCGAGGGTGAGCTCGCGCAGATCGCGCTCAACGTGTCGGCGCTCGTGCGGCTGACCCGGGCGGTGCTCCCTCGCCTCGTCGACGCCGGCCGCGGTGGCGTCCTCAACGTCGCGTCGCTCGCCTCCTTCGAGCCTGGTCCTGGCATGGCGACCTACTCGGCGACCAAGGCCTTCGTGCTGAGCTTCACCGAGGCGGTCCGCGAGGAGGTCGTCGGCTCGGGCGTGCGCGTGTGCGCCCTCTGCCCGGGTTTCACGCACACGGGGTTCCAAGAGCGTGCCGGGGTGCGTACCGACGGCCTCGCCGGGCTGGCCGCCCTGGCGTGGCAGGACGCTCCCGAGGTGGCACGGGCGGGGTGGGAGGGGTTCGCTGCCGACCGTGCCGTGACCGTCCCGGGCTCGCTCAACAAAGCAGCGGCGTTCTCCGTTCGGTTCGCGCCGCGCAGCGCCGTGCGCAAGCTGTCGGCCCGGGTGGTCCGCCAGCTCCACTGAGCGGGCGCACACGCTCGCCGCTCTTAGAAGCTCAGCGGATAGGTGACGGTGCCGGTGACCAGCGATTTCGCCAGTCGATGAGCTTGGCCGTCAGCAAGAACACGATGGCTAGTGAGAGCTGAGCGAGCCGGTGAATGTTCTTGCGGTCCGTGTTCCTGCGCAGCTGTCCGTAGTTCGAGAGCCACGAGTTGGTGCGCTCGACTGGCCAACGCAGCCCCATCGGCTGGTTCTTCTTCGGCTCGTTCGTTCCCCTCTTCCGCCTCTTGGCGATGACCGCGTCGTCGATGTTCCGCTCGACGAGGCGTTGCCGGGTGACCTCGGAGTCATAACCACGATCGAGCCAGATGGTCTCGATGTCGGCGAGCAGTCCTCGCGCTGCGGCGTCGTCGAGGGTGGGGGCGAGCATCACCGAGTCGTTGCGATTGGCGCCGTCGATAGCCACGCCGAACGGGATGCCTCGTAGGTCAGTGAGGATCGACCACTTCCACCCGAGCTTGCCCCGGTCGGTCGGGTTGTTGCCCGTTCCCTCACCCCCACAAGGACTTTTGTGCAAGGAGCCGTCCACCGACACGTCGGAGAGATCGAGTCCGATGACCTTGTCGTAGGCGTGCTGCGCCTCTCGTTCCAAGGCGTCGAATACACCGGCGGCGATCCATTCGTCCCGCCGGGCCCGCATGGTGGTGTCCGACACTTTGTGGCCACACAGGCGTTCGGCGTCCTCCCACGAACAGCCGGTAACCAGGCGGACCAACATGCCGTAGAAACAGTCCCGGTCCGAAGCCCTGGGTCTATGACACCCCAACGGATGGGTCCGGTCTGGCGGCGGGATCAGCGGTGCAATGGCCGCCCAGACGGCATCTCCCACTTCAGGGTCGAGCGCGCGCATGATGGTGGGGTACCTCCACTTGGTCGTTGGTGGGTTGGGTAAGCACCCCAAGTTTCACGGGGCCACCCCCACGACCGGTGGATGGTCGGCTACTTCAACGCGCATACTCCCAGCTCAGGGCCTCGCTACCTATCCGCGCGGCCTCTTATTGTGTGACCCAAGGCCCACCAGCGTGCCGCGGCAACGTGGCGGCCGCGCCGCGACGGTGCCCGGTCCACCGAAGAAGGTCGTGTTCGCTCATGGCGGGGACGGTGTGCCCCTGGCGGGCGCCGGCCTGGTCGAGCGCTGCGAAGGTCGCGCCGCGGGTGGCCTGGGCATCGATGGCACCGTGCACGAGGGCCCGGGCCTTCGCCTCGAAGCCGTCGGCGGCCTC
>JAJZJT010000053.1 GCA_021809995.1 Actinomycetes bacterium | reverse complement strand
CAGGCGGCCGCAGCCCGCCAGGCAGCAGCGGCGCGTGCCGCCGCGCAACGCGCCGCCCAGGCGGCCGCCGTCGCCGAGACGCTGGCGACCCCGACAGGGACCACCACCGGGTCCACCGGCAGCTCGACGGCGGTGACCACCTCAGTCGAGACGTCGGTACAGACGGCGACGCAGGCGGCCGGATCGGCGGCGAGCTCGGCGGGGAGCGCCACGGGGCTCCCCGTCGGCTACGGCGGCAGCCCGACCTCTGCCGGCCTCGCTGCCGTCCACGCCGCGCTCTCCTACCTCGGGGTCCCCTACGTCTGGGGCGGCGCGAGCCGGTCGGGCGTCGACTGCTCCGGGCTCGTCATGCTGGCGTGGCGGGCCGCCGGCATGTCCCTGCTCCACTCGGCCGCCGACCAGTACGCCGAGACGGCGCACGTGCCCCTCGACCAGCTCGAGCCGGGCGACCTCCTCTTCTACGACCTCGACGGGACCGGCATCGACCACGTCGTCATGTACGTGGGGCCGAGCGCGAACGGGCAGCCGACGCCTTTCGGCACCGACACGATCGTCCAAGCCGCCTATCCCGGCACGGTCGTCTCCTACGACCCGCTCTGGCTGTCCGGTCTCGTCGGGGCGGGGCGGCCCTGACCGGCCCGGCGGTTCGACGGCCGCCGGAAGACCCGGGCCGCTGAAGACCCGGGCCGCTGAAGACCCGGGCCGCTGAAGACCCGGGCCGCTGAGCACCCGGGCAACGGTACGATGCGGTCGTGGCCTCGACGACGCGCTCGGCATCCGCGACAGGAAGGGACGGGCACGTCCAGCCTCCCCGTCGCACCCGCCAGGCGGCACGCTCTGAGCAGGGCGACGTCGTCGACGCCGAGGTGGTCGCCCGCCAGGTTGGCCCGTCGACCGCCGGGGGACGTCCACAAAGCGACCGGGACGCCGACGTCTCCACCTCGCTGCCCGTCGCCGTTGCCCGGGCCGACGAGCCCCCGTCAGACGACCAACGCAGGTCGGACGTCGACGAGTGGGGCCGTTCGGAGCGGGTCCGTGAGCTGGCCCGCCGGCTCTACGACCCCGTCTACCGCTTCTGGTTCCGGGTCGAGTGGGAGGGCCTCGACCGGATCCCCCTGACGGGCGGTGCGCTGCTCGTGGCCAACCACGCCGGCGCGGTCCCGCCCGATGCCCCGGTCATCATGCACGGCATCGAACGCGAGCTCGGGCGCCCCGTGTACGGCCTGGCCGACTCCTTCTTCCGGACGGTCCCGGTCGTGGGGACGCTCTGGTCGCGCGCCGGCGGGGTGCCCGCCCACCCGGACAACGCCTACCGCCTCCTCCACGACCGCCGCCAGCTCGCCCTGGTCTTCCCCGAAGGCATCAAGGGGCCCTCCAAGCGGTACGCCGACCGGTACCGGCTGCGACGGTTCGGACGTGGCGGCTTCGTCGAGACCGCCATGCGGGCGGGCGTCCCCGTGGTCCCCATCGCCGTGGTCGGAGCCGAGGAGGCCATGCCGGTCCTCTTTCGGTCCAACCAGCTCGCCCACCTCTTGCGGCTCCCGTACTTCCCGGTCACGGCGAACATGGTCGCCCTCGGCCCGCTCCTCGGCGCCGTCACCTACTTCCCGGTGAAGCTCCGCCTGCGCGTCCTCGAGCCGGTGACCTACGACGTCGAGCCCGGCCTCGAGCGCTACTCGAAGAGCCGGGTGATGGACGAGGCGGAACAGGTGCGGGCGCGGCTGCAGGACGCCCTCCACGACCTGCTGCGGGAGCGACGCAGCGTGATCTTCGGGTAGGCGGGCGTGGCGCGGCGCGTGCTGGTCACCGGGGTCGACACGTTCTGGGGCGGGCGCGTGGCCCAGGCCCTCGAGCGAGAGCCGTCCGTCGACCTCGTCCTCGGCATGGGGACCGGCGAGCCGAAGGTCCCGCTCGAGCGGACCGAGTTCGTGCGCGCCGACCAGACGTACTCGATCCTCAGCCGGATCGTCCGGGCCACCCGCGTGGACACCGTCGTCCACACGTTCCTCGTGACGAACTCGTCGGTCATGACCGGGCGGGCGCTCCACGAGGTGAACGTCATCGGGACCCTCAACCTGCTGGCCGCCGCCGGCGCCAGCGGGACGACCGTCCGCCACGTGATCGTGAAGTCCTCCACCCACGTCTACGGGTCCTCGCCGGGCGACCCGGCGTGGTTCCGCGAGGACGCACGTCGCTCCGCCCCGGTCACCACCCAGCTCGAGCGGTCCCTGCTCGAGGTCGAGGCGCTCGTGCGCGACTTCGCCGAGGACAACCCGCAGGTGGCCGTCACCGTCCTGCGGTTCGCCAACGTCCTCGGGAGCGACATCGTCACACCGGTCAGCACCGACCTTCGCCGCCGGCTGCTGCCGGCGATCGCCGGCTACGACCCGCTGGTGCAGTTCGTCGAGGAGGACGACGTGGTCCGCTCGCTCGAGCACGTGGCGCTCCGGCGGATCGACGGGCTCTACAACGTGGCCGGTGCGGGCAAGCTGCCCTGGAGCGAGGTGGCGCACCTTGGCGGCGCACGCCTGCTCCCCCTCTCGCCGGTGGCCCCGCGGCTCGTGTGCGCCCCCCTGCTCCGCCTCGCCCGCCTCGAGCTCCCCCCCGAGCTCGAGGCCCTGGCCCGCTACGGGCGTGGCGTGGACACCTCCCGCCTCGTCGAGACCGGCTTCTCCTATCGGTTCACGAGCGCCGGCGCCGTCGGCAGCTTCGCCCGGGCGAACAACCTCCGCCGGTCGGTGGGCCAGGGACCGGTGTACCGCTACGAGCGTGACCTCGAGCAGTTCTTCCGGCACTCGCGGGCGGTGGTGCGCGAGGGGGAGTAGGCGGGTCCGGCGTCGACGGGCGCCTGCAGGGCAGGTCCCGGCTCAGTCGAGCCAGCGTTGCTCGACCAGGTAGTGCGCCCACACGACGGTGACGGCGAGCTCGAGCACGAGGACGAGGACGAAGAGCCACCGACGTCTCGCGAGTGAGTGCCTAACCCGCGGGTGGAGGCCGAGGGCCAGCCACAACGGGTAGGAGGGCCGGGTGACGCCGTAGGTGATCCCGTACTCGGCCGACTCGAGGAGCAGCGGGAGGATGCCCACCGCAGGGACGACGACGTACCACGACGTGCCGTTGCGCACCCAGACGGTGGCGACGAGCGCGATCAGCAGGACGAGCACGACGCCATCCAACGTGTAACTGAAGTTCCGAGCGTGGTCGAGCGCCCGTGCCCACGTCCTGAAGCCGGCCCCGACCGCTCGGAACGTCACCAGGTTCGCCAGCACCTGGCCCGCGGTGCGCTTCGGGAACCATGCCTGACCGGCTTGGATCTTGGCGAAGGGAGCATCGAAGGCGAGGCCGAAGTAGACCATGGTGGCGAGGAACCCGCCGACGCCGAGGAGCTCACGCCCGAGCTGCCGGGGCCGGACGGGGAACATCCATTGCCGCGACTCCGCCCACTGGGTCAGGGCGAGACCGATGGGGAGCGCGAGCGAGATGGGATCGGCGGCGCACCCGATGCCCGCCCAGAGGTAAGCGGTGGTGGTCCGGCGCCGGACGAACGCCAGCATCGCCAGGGCTTCGAGCACCATGACGAGGGAGGTGGCATAGCCCTGAATGGCGAAGAGGGAAGCCGGGTAGGCGGCGGCGAGCACCAGCACGTGGTTTGCAGGCCGTCGGGGGCGCCGGCGTCGGGGCGTCGGGGGACCCTCCGGAGGACGTTCGAGCACGGCGAGGATGGCGGCCACCACGACGAGGAAGGCGTACTGCAGGACGAGGCTGACGACGAGCCCCGTCACCGTCCACGAGAGCCCCGTCACCGCGTGCACCGCTCGCTCGAGGAGGGGGTAGAGGGGGAGGAAGTTGGGGGTCTGGCCCGTCGTGAGATGCGGGTTCCACGAGTAGCCCGAGCGGGCGATGGCCTGCAGCCAGTGCGCGTCCCACGAGGTCACAACGACTCTCAGCTCTCCGCTTGCAGCGGATCGCACCCCAAAAAGCCGGGCTTCCACGAGGGTGAGAGCCCCGACGAGAACGAGCCATGCCGCGAAAACCGCCGTGGCGGCGTAGAGGGCGCGTCGAACCGGAAGGCGACGAGCTGCGTAAGCCGGTGGCACGCCCGTGCCGGGGACGCCTTCGACGAGCGGGTGACCCACCTGGCGCTACGCTCCCCACCGGTTCGACGGCAACGCACGATCCTCTACTCGATGGGAACCGTCCCAGGACCCGTGCCCTTCGAACGCTCCGATCAGACCTTCCGACGCCGCGTCGAGCGCCGAGCCTATGACGTGGGCGTCCACGACCATGACGACGCCTCCGGGCAGCCTCCGGCGGACGAAACGGCTGTCGCCGCAGCACAGCTGTCCCGCTGCGACGCCGCCCCGTGCACGGGTGCCAACCGGGCCGTGACGGTCGTGCCCGCCTTCGCGACCCGCCGTGCCGTTCCCGACCGCGCCGCGCTCGTGGCGCCCCCGATGCCGGCGGCCGATGACCGAGTCCCCACCGACAGCGCAACGCTCGCCGGTCCCCAGCGAACGAACGGCCCGCCCCCCACTCGAGCCCGCTTGGCCACCCGGACCAGCATGCTCCGACCCATCTCGTTGCTCGACAACGAGTCGAACAGCACTACGGCGGAGGTCGAACCACGGCCTCACGCGGCGGAACCTTCCGGGATGGAATCCTCCGAGCCGCCGCTCGACGAGTGCCGTCTCGCTCCTCGGACGACGGCGGCTGCGCCCAAGAGGCCACCTTGCACGGCATGGCTCCGCTGGCCGCGTGGCTCCGTCGGCTCCGGCGGCTCCGTCAGTCAGCCAGCTCCGCCTCGCCGGGCGCCTCAAGCCGGGCGGTGGAGCCATTGGCCGAGGAGCGCGCCGCGCCGGGCTTGCCACTCCTCGGACGTCATCGCATAGCGGACGTGGTCCTCCCAGACGCCGTCGATCTCGAGGTAGCCGACAGCGACGCCCTCCGAGCGGATGCCGAGCTTCTCCACCACCCTGCGGCTGGCGTGGTTGCGCGGGACGATGGCGATCTCGACGCGATGCAGCAAGAGCACCTCGAAGGCGAACTGGAGCACGAGCACGACCGCCTCGGGAACGAGCCCCTGGCCAGCAAGTTGGCGGTCCACCCAGTAGCCGATGAACGCTGCCTGGAACGGCCCTCGCTGTATGGACGACAGCGTGATCTCCCCACCAAACCGCTCGTCCACGAAGATGCCGAAGCCATAGCCGGTCCCGAGCTGACGCTCGCGCTCGCGCATGCCACATCGCACACCGAAGCTAGCGGCGTCCTCGGGCGCCGGCGGGGCACCGGCAGGGCGCGGCTCCCAGGGGACGAGCCACTCGCGGCAGCGACGGCGGACCTCAAACCACGCCGCGTAGTCGGACTCGGTCAGCGTGCGCAGCCGCACCCGCGCGCCGACGAGCTCGACTGCTTGGAGCGGTGCATGCGTTCTCGAGACCATCGTCACTCACCCATCGCCGGCAGCACGGACGGTGTGGCTTGGACCTCTCGGAGAGCTGGGCCCACGTCCAGGATGATAGGCGCCCACCTGCGACCGAGTGCCCGGCAGCTACGGGGAGCCTTCATCGCGGTCCCTCCCGGTGCCCGCGCCGTGGTCGACGACACGCGGGCACCGCCCCGAAGCCGGTGACCTGCGTGCGAGCGGGCTGCCACATGGGGGGCGCCACAACAGTGGGCGACCGGCCATTCGACGTCGGACCGGGACGCGATCCTCCTGTCGGTCCGCGGCCGCCGCAGGTCAGCCCCTCCGCCGCACGACATCGGTCGGCAGGTCGATGCGACACCAGCCCTGGCCGCCACCCTCTGCAATCCCGCACCGGGCCTCTAACCGGTAACGGCCGAGCGCGCCCGGCAGCCAGACGGGCGATTCCAGCCACCACCCTGTCACGCCTGCTCGGGTATCGTCACCGCGTGCCGGAAGCGTCTCCCCTCGCGCGCATCCAGGCCCGCTCGCGAGCCAGACCCTTTGGTTCGTGCGGACGGATGTCACCCCGCGCCGATGCCAGGACACGGCAACCATCGCTACGTCGCGCGGGCCCCGTCGCGGTCATCGCGATCGTCTACCTCGGCCTCGCTGCCGTCGCCTACGACCACGTGCTCTTCTCCGCCAATCGCCTTCCGGTGTGCGCGTGTGGGGACCAGGTCCAAGAGGTGTGGTTCCTCCGCTGGCCCGTCTATGCGCTGGGCCACGGCAGGAACCCCCTCTTCACGACCTGGCTCAACTACCCGCACGGCGCCAATCTCGCGATCAATACGACGGCCCTCCTTCTCGGCGTGGTCTCCGCCCCGCTCCAGTTGCTCATCGGCTCGGTCCGGACCTTCGACGTGCTGCTGGCACTGGCTCTCGCCGCGTCGGCACTCGCGATGTGCCTCGTCCTCCGCCGCTGGGTGGACACGTGGGGTGCCGCGTTCGCAGGCGGGCTCCTCTACGGGTTCTCGCCGTTCATGATCGGCGAAGGTGAGGGCCATCTCTTCCTGACCGCGGCGTTCGTCCCGCCGCTCGTTCTCGCCGTGCTCGACGACGTCCTCGTCCGGCGGCAGCTGTCGGCTCGGCGGGGGGGGCTGCTGCTCGGGGGACTGCTCGTCATCCAGTACTTCATCTCGGCGGAGGTCCTCGTCATGACGGTCATCGTCGCAGCCTGCGGCGTCGTGGTGCTCGCAGTTGCCAACCGCCACGAGGTGCACGACCACGTGCGGCACGCGCTCGTGGCCGGTGCCTTCACCGTCCTCGTCGTCACCGTCGTCCTCGCCTACCCCCTCTGGTTCTCCGTGCTCGGACCGCAGCATGTCGTCGGGCCTCCCCATGCTCTTGCTGGCTTGGCTCGCTACCCAGGCGACCTCCTCGGCCCCGTGGTTCCGACCTCGCTCCAGCACGTGGCCCCCGCCGCCCTGCAGGCGAGCGGAGACAAGCTGGTCGGCGCGAGCCCCAGCGAGAACGGGTTGTACCTCGGCGTCCCGCTGCTCACCGTCCTAGCCGCGCTCACGTGGAGGTTCCGCCGGACGCGTCCGCTGGTGTTCTTTACGACCATGGTCGTCGTCGTCTTCGTCCTCGCGCTCGGCCCTACGCTCACCGTCAACGGCCATGACACCCACCTCCCCCTACCCCTGGCGATCGTCCGCCACGTGCCCTTCCTCCAGGACGTCATGTCGGTCCGCTTCGCGCTGTTCATGCAATTGTCGGCGGCGGCGGCGCTCGCCATCGGACTAGACCAGTGGGCGCGCAACCGCCGCAAGCTCCGGGCGGTGCCGAACCGGGCGACCCGACCCCGCATCGACCTTTCCTCCGTGCTCATCGGGGCCGTCGCGCTCGTGCCCCTCGTTCCCCAGGTCCCCTATGCCGGCGCGCCGACCGACGTCCCGGCCTTCTGGGCGAGCACAGCCGTCGACCGGATACCAGCTGGGTCGGCCGTCCTCACGTACCCGTACCCGAGGGGTGCCCAGCGTGCCTCGATGCTCGGCCAAGTGGCCGCAGACATGCGTTTCAAGCTCCTCGGGGGCTCCGTGTTCGTCCCCGGCCACGACGGGAGGTCCGTCCCGGGGCCCGACCTGCTCGAACCGACGCAGGTGCAGGCGATCTTCTACAACACGTACGCTCCGAGCCCGGTCGGGCCACCCGGTGACCTGGCGCTCTATCCGCCTGTCGACCCAGGCGTCGAAGCAAACCTCCGGACGTTCCTCACCGCGTACCACGTCTCGACGGTCGTGGTCGATCCGATCGGCGCCAATCCTGCCGGCGTCCTGCGGTACCTGGCGGCCACCCTCGGACCGGGTGCGCGCATGGGCGGCGTCGTCGTCTGGTTCGACGTGCCCCACCTGTTGGCGGCCCACCGGTCCTCGTGACGCGCCAGGCGTACCACCCGAAGACCCGAAGGGTCCACCCTCGCATTGTCGGCCCGGGGGCGGTGCACACCGGCGAGCGGAGGGGCTCCGAAGTCCACGCTGTCGTCGCTTCCCCGGCGCCTGCACCGGAGCGGACGGCCCCACGCCCTCGCCTGTCCTGACGGACGTCGGAACGGGACGCCCGCAGCGCGAGCGTCAGCGCTCGTCAGAGGAGCACGTGCCGGGCCTGGGCGTTGGTCAGCGCATCCGGAGCCCGGACACCCGCTTGACGGCCGAGCGTGCCCTGGTGAGGAACTGCTGGGACCCGTTGTGCAGCGATGAGACCAGCGTCGCCTGCGCCCGGTCCGCTCCCGTCAGACCAGCCCGTTTGCGCTGGATCTCGTCGAAGCGGCGCCGGACGAGCTCGGCGCGTCGCTCCACGCTGTGGTTGACCAGTACCGACTGCCGCGCACGCTGCCCGACGGCGGCAGCGTCGTCTGGGCGCTCGAAGACGGCGGACATCAGGCGAGCCGCCTCGTCGAGATCGGGCTCGGCCCACTTGGCGCCAGCAGGATAGGGGTCGCACCCCTTTGGGACGGTGACCATCGTCGCCCCGACCAAGAACGCAGTCGATGCGTCCATGAAGTCGAGGTTGCCCGAGTACGCCGTCGCGATCACCGGCTTGCCCAGAGCCATGGCCTCGGCCATGGTGAGACCGAAGCCCTCGCTGCGGTGGAGGGACACGTAGCAGTCGCACAGCGCCATCATTGCCGCTTGTTCGTCGTGGCGGAGATAGTGATCGAGGAGGACGATGTCCTTTCTCCCTCTGATCGCCCAACGAAGGTGCTCGAGCTCGTTGACGCGTTTGGCTCCGTTGATGGCCTTCAGCACGAGCGTCGGTCCCTCACTGGGCTCGAACGCGCGGCAGAACGCCTCGATGAGCCCCAGGGGGTTCTTGCGTTCGAAGACCGAGAGGAGATCGAAGCAGAAGAGGAAGATGAATCCCTCCGGCAAGCCCAACGCAGCCCTGTCGATGCGTTCGTCTACCACCGGTGGGACGATCGGGTGAGGGAACGCGAGCACCGGTTTGTCAGTGACGGCGGCAAGGGCCGAGCGGGCGAACTCAGAGACGGCCCAGACCTCGCTCACCAGGTCGAAGACGGGCCAGAGCTCCTGTGGGAACTCCTCGAGCTCCCACGCCCACTGTGCGATCGTGTACCGGCCTGCGAAGAAGCGAGGGCCGGCGTCCGACGCGAAGCGCGCGAACTGGTCGGCGTTCACGACGACGAGGTTGGTATCGAGGTCGCGAGCGCTCGAACCGGTGACGGCGAAAGGGTGGAGCTGACGGCTCGTCGTCGCGCGGTAGCCGACGGTCGTGAACGGGAGCCCGCTCGCTGCCACTGCGTCGACCGTGAGCCGTGCGCCCTCGCCGATGCCGAGCTCGGCGTTGAGGTACCCGGCGACGACGATGCCTGGCCGCAGTCGGTCACTGGGCGCCCACTCCCCTGCCACGCTCCCGGCCACCGGCGGTCCGTCGGCGGCAACCGGCGTGGTGCGTGGGACCGGAGCGCTGGCGAGCTGCACGGGGATGCGACCGTCGAGTGACTCGGACGCCACCCACGCCATGAAGCGGTCGTGGTCCGCCCACTGCGGGTCGGGGAACGTCGCCTGGAGATCGGACCGGTTCGCGTAGAGGGTCGAGAGGTACGACGAGAGGTTGCCCGGGTCGCCGGGGACGTCCGGTGGCTCGTTGAGCAGCGTCACGACCTCCGCGGCTCCCGCGGGCACGAAGGGGTCGGGTGGCAGCTCGCTCCTCTCGCTCCTCTCGCTCCTCGGGTCTTCGGCCTCCTCGAGCCAGCGCCGGTAGAGCTGCCGCATGGAGTCGTCGATCGGGGTGCCGTCGGCCATTCGGTCGAAGCCGTACTCAGTCTCTCCGGCGTCGGCTGCACCGTGTTGGAGGAGACGCTCCGCGTACTCGTCGCACAGACGGGCGAGGTCGGGGTGCTCGCTCAGGAGGATCCGGGGACGATCCCCCTGATGCTTGCTGAGCAGGTGCCGAGCGAACGGCGAGTACCCGCTGAAGTGATAGAAGGCGAGCGGATGGCCGCTGACCTCGTAGCTGGCCCCCGTCCACGCCAGCGTCCGGCCGTGCAGGTTCCAGTAGGCGACGTTGTACTGCGGGTCGCGCACGACCACGTGGTCGAAGAGGCCCGGGACGAAGTCGACCCAGCGCTGGTCGACGAAACGCATGTTCTGAGGGTCGACCTTGCACTCGCGGCGGAGACGCTCCTTCCAGTAGTCGAGGAACGGCTGTGCGGTGGGTGCGACGCCGATGAAGCCGAGGTTGTAGATGCCCGCAGCCAGGATGGCCCGGTCCTCGGTCTTGCGGTCATCGAGCGGGAACGGTGTGTCGGCGTGGGGGGTCAGGGCGATCCCGTGGGCGACGGCGGCATCCGCGAGGGGCTGCAGGGAGGAGAAGACCTGGATGTCGGGGTCGAGGTAGAGGACGGCCTCCGAGCCCTGGCCGAGGAGGGTCTCGAGGAGCCACGGCTTGAGCGCCGTGGCCAGCTCGGTGACGTCGTAGATCATCGCCATCCGATGGAGCTCGGTGAGATCCTCCCCGAGATCGACGAGGCGCAGGACCTCGAAGGGCTCCTCTGGGCCCACGATGCCCTCGTGGTCGTCGAAGATCAGGGCGGAGACCCGCCCGTCGGGATGGACCTCGCGGAACGACGCGGCCAACGTGCGCACGAAGGGGAGGTAGTTCCTCGCAGCGATCGTGCAGATGTGGAGCCCCACCTGCCCTCCTCGGGATCGTCGGGACCGGTTGAGGATAGTCGAGCCCGTCCGGCCTGAGGACCCTCGCGTGCTCACAGGCACCCAGGACCGCGTCTTCGGCCCCCGCCGGACCTGGTCAGCCGCCTACGAGCGACGCCGCCAGGCCGTCGAGGATGTCCGACTCGGACACCAGGCACTCGTCGAGTCCGAGACGAGCCATGACGGCGTCGAGGACGAGGACGCCGCCCACGATCACGTCCTGGCGACCGGCGGCCATGCCCGGTCGGGCCAGCCGGGCGGCTGCCGGCTCGGCCGCCAGCGTGCGGTACCAACCGGCGACGTCGGCGGCCGACAGGACGGCGTGGTGCACCCGGGCGCGGTCGTAACGGACGAGACCCGACCGCAGGGCGGCGAGGGTCGACACGGTGCCCGCCAGGCCGACCAGTCGCCGGGCTTCGGTGAACCGGGGGTGCCGGGCGATCGCTTCCTCCAGCACGGCGCCCACCCCCGCCTCGGCCTCGGCCAGCTCCCTGGCGGCGGGAGGGTCACCATGCAGCCACCGCTCGGTCACGCGCACGCAGCCGAGCTGCAGCGACACGACGGCCAGGTCGGGGTCGTCTGGCCCGCTGCCCGCCATCAGCTCGGTGGAGCCACCGCCGATGTCGACCACCAGGAACGGCCCAGCGGAGGCGTCGAGCTCGGAGAGGGCACCAGCCATCGAGAGGCGGCCCTCCGACTCGCCGTCGAGGAGCTCGGGGACGACCCCGCTCGCCTGCTCGGCCGCCCGGAGAAAGTCCTCGCCGTTCGCCGCGTCGCGCACCGCGGACGTCGCCACCAGGCGGGCGCGCTCGACACCGTGCTCGTCCATCACGGCCCGGTACCGCTCGAGCACGCTGACGCACCGGTCGATGGCTTCGGGTGCCAGCCGTCCTGTCGCGTCGACCCCCTGACCGAGTCGGGTGATCTCCATCAAGCGGGTGAGGGCGGTGCCTCGCTCGTCGACGACGAGGAGCCTCGTCGAGTTGGTGCCGCAGTCGACGGCGGCCACCGGGCCGAGACGGCGCGTCATCGGCCCGCGTTCGCGCCATGCTCGGACGCCGACGCGCCAGGGGTGATGCCCAGACGAGCCGCTGTCCACGCCCCGACCGGGTCGTCACCGCCGACCAGCCACCACGCGAGGTGGGCGTGGAGGCACTTCACCCCTTGACGGGTGCCGCCGACCCCGCCGGAGGGGCGGGGGCCGGGGCGGTCTGGCGGGATCGACCGGTCGCGCTCGTCGGCGTAGCGGGCATGGGCGTCGGCCAGGAGGGCCGGGTCGACGGCGCGTTCGGCCTGGCGCACGCCACCTGTCGACTCGAGGCGGCTGACGGCATCGTGGAGGACGGGGTCGACCAGCCAGAACCGGGTGGGCATGGGGGTACCGTCGGCGAGGAAGGCGTCGTTGGCGATCACGGCGGGTGCACCGCCCTCGTCGCGTACGACCACGGTGAAGCGACCGGCCGGTGGACGACCCAGGCTGGCTTCGACGGCGTCGACGTCGGCGCGGCTTGGCGCCTCGCCCGGCAGGTCCGGTACCTTGCCGGACGGGACCTGCGCGTCGCCGCCGCGGCCACGCTCCAGCCCGGACGGGTCCGTCACTTCCAGAACTCGAGGACCCGCTCGACCCGACCCCAGAAGCCGGGGCTGCCCGACGCGGATGCGGTGCGCGTTGTCGCCGCCCCTGTCGCCGCCCCCGAACTCGAGCCGCTGCCGAACAGTCCCGGCTGCGGGTTCATGTTCGGCGCCTTCGAGGGCGGGACCAGCGGCTGACCAGCAGGATCACCTGCAGGGATGCCGTCCGGCGAGCCCGACGAGGTCCCTGCCGGTCCCACCACCTGGTAGAGCGTCTCGCCCGGACCGACCAGCTGGTAGCGCTGGCGGGCGAGGCGTCCGGTCGCTGCGGGGGACGTCAGCTCCGCGCGCTGCTCGGCGAGCAGGTGGTCCTGGTGCTGGACGGCCGAAAGGTCGGACTGGGCGGCGGCGAGCTGGTGGTGCTCGGAGACGAGCTGGGTCATCGGGAAGCTCGTCCCGATCACGACGAGGGCGAACAACCCGGCGAGGGCCACAGGCAGGCGTCGGGCCCGCCGGGCCCGTCGGGCCCGCTCGGCGGGCGACGGGCGCCGGGTC
>JAJZJT010000052.1 GCA_021809995.1 Actinomycetes bacterium | reverse complement strand
GGGACAGCAATGCAGCACGCAATCTCCGCGACTGGCCGGACCATGCCAGGTGCAGCTCAGTTGGAGCTGCGGCCCCGAAGCCCAGCAGTCCCGCCGGCAGCGGCGGGGGACTCGGCTCTGACGCCGGAGCATCCGGCGCCGGAGGAGGGAGCGTCAGACCTTTGCAGTCTCGGAAGGCCGCCCCCGGTGAGGCCAGAACCCGCCAGGGAACCCCGAGAAGGGGTGCAGCGTGAGTGCTCACTAGTGCTCACTCGGCTGCAACGGTCAGCGGGCCATGTTGTCGAAGCGGGCGTGGTTGCCGATGAAGGCGAGGCGGACCGACCCCGTTGGCCCGTTCCGGTGCTTGGCGACGACGATCTCGGCGGTACCTTGCGTGTCGATCGACTCGGGGTTGTAGACCTCGTCACGGTAGATGAACAGCACGACGTCGCTGTCCTGCTCGATCGAGCCCGACTCGCGCAAGTCGGCGAGCATCGGGCGCTTGTCCTGGCGCATCTCGAGACCCCGGGACAGCTGCGAGAGCGCGACGACGGGAACCTCGAGCTCGCGGGCGAGGATCTTCAGGCCCCGGCTGATCTCGGACACCTCGACCTGGCGGTTCTCGGCGCCGTGACGGCCGGTCATGAGCTGGAGGTAGTCGACCACCACCAGCCCGAGGCCCTCGCGGCTCTTCAAGCGGCGGGCTCGGGCTCGGATGTCCATCACCGTCAGGTTCGGGTTGTCGTCGATGAAGATGGGGGCCTCGCTCATCCGGCTGATGGCGTGGCCGATCTTCGTCCAGTCGGCATCGTTCAGCTTGCCGGTGCGCATGCGCGTGGCGTCCACCCGAGCCTCGGCGCACAGCAGGCGTTGGGTGAGCTCGAGGTGGCTCATCTCGAGCGAGAAGAGAAGGACGGGCTGGCGCAGGCGGATGCCCGCGTGGGCGACCATGCCGAGGGCGAACGAGGTCTTGCCCATGGCCGGGCGGGCCCCGACCACGACGAGGTTCGACGGCTGCAGGCCCGAGAGCTGCTCGTCGAGGTCGACGTAACCGGTGGCCAGCCCGGTGATCGACTCACCCCGGTTGAAGAGCTGCTCGAGGTGGTCGAGGCTTTGGCCGAGCAGGTCGCGCAACGGGGTCAGCGAGTCGACGACGCGGCGCTGGGCCACGTCGAAGACGAGGCTCTCGGCGCGGTCCAGCACGTCGGTGACGTCGGGCGGCGCGCTGTAGCCGAGCTCGGTGATCTCGCCGGCCACGGCGACCAACCGCCGCAGGAGGGCGAGCTCCTCGATGATCACGGCGTAGTGCTCGGCGTTGCCGATCGAGGGGGTGTTGGCCTGCAGCGACACGAACACCGAGGGGTCGCCGATGTCCTCCAGCAGACCGCGCCGGCGGAGCTCCTCGGTGACGGTCACCCAGTCAGCCGGCTCGCCCTGGCTGTAGAGGGAGGTGATCGCCGTGAAGATGTGCCCGTGGGACTGGCGGTAGAAGTCCTCGGCCGTGCAGTGCTCCATGGCGGCGGCGATGGCGTCACGCGACAGCAGCATGGCGCCGAGGAGCGACTCCTCGGCCTCGAGGTTGTGCGGCGGCACCCGCCCCCCGGCCGGGGTACCCCGCTCCGGGCTCGGTGCGACGAAACGGCGTGGGCGGGTGTCGTCGAAGGCCTGGACCATGGTGCTTCCACCTTCTCCTACGAGCCTGCGGACGTGCGATGGGACAACTTGGGGATTTCCCGGCAAGCTCCTGTGGGTTTCGCGGGGACGAGCGCAGCCGTCCTGGGGACGACGGGGCGGCAACCCCTCACGTGTTGCGCTCGCCGATCCGGACGCGGCGGTGAGCCGAGCCGCCTGCCAGCATCCCGCGCCGGTGTGACGGAACGGGGGATGCCCACCACGACGAGGCCGCGCCGAACAGCGCCACCCGGAGCGCGATCGACCGGGCGGGCAAGCGGCACAGGGCCGCCCGGTTCGCCGAGCGGGCCGCCGACGGCGGCCCGGGAGATCAGGCCTCGGCCGCCACCACGTCGACGGTGAGCTCGAAGACCACGTCGTCGTGGAGCTCGACGCGGACCTGGTGCGGGCCCACGTCCTTGATGGCCTCGGGGAGCACGAGGGCGCGGCGGTCGATGACCGCCCCCGTCTGCGTCTCCACGTGCCGCACGATGTCGGCGGCCGACACCGAGCCGAAGAGCCTGCCGGCCGCGCTGGCCCGGGCCGACACGACGACCGGGTGGCCGACGAGCGTGCGGGCGACCGTCTCGGCAGCCTCGCGCTCGCGGGCGTCGCGCAGGTCGCGCGAACGGCGCATGGCGGCGGCCTGTGTCTCGACGCCGGGCGTCGCCACGATTGCACGCCCGGACGGGAGCAGGTGGTTGCGGGCGTACCCGCCGGCGACCTCGATGATGTCACCCCGCTTGCCCACGCCGGTGACGTCCGTCCGCAACACGACCTTCATCTCAGCCCTCCTCGCGAGCCGGCGCGCTCGGCGCCTCGGCGGCAGCGGGCTCGGGCGCGCTCGCGGGCGCGCTCGTCTCGCGGGACGGGCCGCGGTCCTCGCGGGACGGGCCGCGGTCCTCGCCTCCCTCCTGACGGCCACGCCGACCGCCCGGACCACCGCTCCGGCCACCCCGACCGCCCGGTCGCTCCGTCGTCGTCCGCTGCGTGTACGGCAGCAGCACGAGCTCGCGGGCCGTCTTGATGGCGAGGGCCACGTCGCGCTGGTGCTGGGCGCAGTTCCCCGACACCCGCCGGGCCCGGATCTTGCCCCGGTCGCTCATGAACTTCCGCAGGAGCGCGACGTCCTTGTAGTCGACCCACTCGATGTGGTCCTTGCACAACGCGCACGGCTTCTTCTTGATCCGGCGTGCGCTGTCCTTTGCTACTCGGCGGCTGCTGCCACCGCGGTCGTTGTTGCGTGCCATCGCTAGAAGGGCTCCTCGCTGTAGCCGTACCCACCGGAGCTGGGGGCACCTCCGCCACCACCGCTGCTGCCGCTCCCGCCGCCACGGCCGCCGCCGCCCTCGCCGGGTGCTCGGCGCTCGTTCTTCGTCACCTGGGCCGTTGCCCAGCGGATGCTCGGGCCGATCTCGTCGGCCACGACCTCGACCTTCGAGCGCTTGTCCCCCTCGGGCGTCTCCCAACTGCGCTGCTCGAGGCGGCCGGTGACGATGACCCGCGCCCCACGGGTGAGGCTCTCGGCCACGTTCTCGGCCATCTCGCGCCAGCAGACCACGTCGAAGAACGACGTCGCCTCCTCCCACTCCTGGGTCTGGCGGTTCTGCCAGCGGCGGTTGACGGCGAGCCCGAAGCTCGCCGTCGCCTGACCGGTGTTGGTGAAGCGGAGCTCGGGGTCGCGGGTGATGTTGCCCACCAAGGTGACGGTATTGCCGTTCGACATCGCTCAGCCCTCCCCTGACGTCGCCGCCGCCCGACGCCCGGCCACCTTGTCGGGCAGGCGCATGACCTTGTGGCGGAGCACCTCGTCAGCGAGCACGAAGACCCGCTCCATGTCGGCGACGGCGTCGGGCGTGGCCGTCAGCTCGATGACGACGTAGTAGCCCTCGCGCTTGTGCTTGAGCTCGTAGGCGAAGGTTCGCTTGCCCCACCGGTTCACCGTGCCCACGACGCCGCCCTTGGCCCGCAGGGCGTCGAGGCCCCGGTCGAGCGCGGCGTTGACCGACGTGTCGTCGGCCGCGGTGTCGAAGATGACCATCGTCTCGTACGGCCGCATGGCGGCGCACCTCCCTCTGGATCGGCCGCCGACGGGCTCGGCGGCCGAGCCCCACCAGGTGGGGCAGGTCGGACTGGGTGCCCTCCGGTGCCGCATCTCCGGCACCCGACGGGCGTGACCGGGACATGCTAGCGGCTCGGGCAGCACCGCCTGGACGCGCCGGGCGAGCGCGCCACCCGGGTCAACGGTAGCTCTCGGCCTCGGAGGGGAAGGTGCCCGCGCGCACGTCGGCGACGAAGGCCTCGAGAGCGGCCGTGGCGTCCGCGGCCAGGTTGGCGTAGGTGCGGACGAACCGCGGCACCCGGGCGTTTAACCCGAGGACGTCGTGGAAGACGAGCACCTGGCCGTCGCAGTCCGGCCCCGCGCCGATCCCGATCGTGGGTACGTCGAGGGCGGCGGTGACCGCCGTGCCCAGGGAGGCCGGCACGCCCTCGAGCACGACGGCGAAGCAGCCGGCATCGACCAGGGCGGTGGCGTCGGCCAGCAGCGCCTCGGCCGCTTCGTCCGAGCGACCCTGCACTCGATAGCCGCCCATGGTGTGCACCGACTGCGGGGTCAGCCCGAGATGGCCCATCACGGGGATCTCGGCGCCCACCAACGCCTCGACCATCGGCACGCGCGCCCGCCCCCCCTCCAGCTTCACGGCACCGGCACCGGCCCGGACCAGCGCGGCGCCGTTCCGGATGGTGGTAGCCGGGTCGAGGTGGTAGCTCAGCCACGGCAGGTCGGCCACCACCAGGGCCTCTGTCTGCGCACGGGCCACGGCGGCGACGTGATGGACGAGGACGTCGACGTCCACGTGGAGCGTGTCGGGGAAGCCGAGCACGTTGTTCGCCACCGAGTCGCCGACCAGCACAATGTCGACCCCGGCAGCGTCCGCGATCCGCGCCGAAGGGGTGTCGTACGCGGTGAGCATGACGAGCGGCGGCGCGCCGTCGCGCCGTTTGACGGCGCGCACGGCCGGGACGGTGCGGCGGCGCAGCCGCTCGGGGGTGGCGGGGACGGCGGAGGGTGGCGGGGAACCCGGGCGGGCAGGGTTCGTCGGCGTGGCGCGCTCGTCGGGCATGGCGCTCCTTTCGATCGGCCGTCCAGCGCCAAGGGCTGCCGGCGGCAACTCCGGCCGTGCGGCCGGTTCGAACGACCGGGCACGTGGCCCGGCCAGGGCTGAGCTTACCGCCGGGCCGGCGACCCTGCCCGGGTGCTTACCGCCGGGCCGGGCTCGCCAGCACCCCGGCTCCGGCGGGGTACATCCGGACGAGGTGGTTCCAGGCGCACTCCGGGCACACCTCGACGACGTAGCAGACGACGGGCTCCTTGCGTCGGTGGTACCGCGCGAGCTCAGCCTGGGAGGCGACGCACCGCCCGCCGGCGGGCAGGCGCGAGCCGAAGACGAAGGTGACGTCGACCATCGAGGTTGCCTCGCACACCGGGCACTCCTCGTCGGAGGTGGCACCCACGTTGCGAGCCGCCCGCAGGAGCTCGGGGTGCGCGTCGCAGACGTCGAGCCGTGACAGCCGCCCCTTGCGGAACTCGGAGACGACGGCATTGCGCGCCAGCCGGTACTCCACCCGACCCCCAGCCGGGGACGTCTGGGCCCCGCGAGGGATCCCGGGCACGAAGCTCACGGCACTCAGGGTAACCCTCGCGCCACGCCGGCACGCCGCTTCCGTCCCGCGGCACGCCGGCAGCGTGCCGCACGGTCGTCGTCGTTGCGCCGATATATCGAACTGATATATCGTTCCGTTGTGCGATCGTCACTGCGACGGCAGGCCGCTCAGCAGCAGGCCATCCCGGAGCCGGGCACCGGAGCCGGGTGCTCGTCGGGGACGCGCGCGCACGGGGAGCCCTGACGTGCTCGACCTCGCCATCCTCGGGCTCCTCGCCGAGCAGGAGCTGCACGGCTACGAGATCCGTCGCCGCCTGCGCGACGAGCTCGGGCTCTTCGCCAACATCTCGTTCGGGTCCCTCTACCCGGCCCTCTCACGCCTCGAAGCGGCTGGCGCGGTGGTGGCGACGACGGCACCGACCGCTGGGGCGGCCATCCCCGCCACCGGCTCCCTGGGCGGTGAGCGCGCCGCGCTCCGCGCACGGCGGACGGCCACCGGTCGGTCCTCCAAGCGCTCCCGCAAGGTCTACCGGATCACCGACGTCGGGCTCGCCCTCTTCGAGCACCTCCTCGAGGACGACGCGGCCGGCACGGACGACGCCCGCAACTTCGGGCTCCGCCTGGCGTTCGCCCGCCACCTGGCCCCCCAGGCCCGCCTCCGCCTGCTCGAGCGACGCCGCGCCCAGCTCGTGCGCCGGCTCGCCACCGACCGCGCCCGGGCGGCTGGCACGTCGCTCGACGTCTACGCGCGCTCCCTGGCCGTGCACAGCACCGAGGCCACCGAGCACGACATCTCGTGGCTCGACCAGTTGATCGAGTCCGAGCGCCGCTCGCTCACCGCCGCGGCATCCGCCCCGTCCGACCGCCGGCTCGACCGGCATCCGGCAACACACTGAAGGGACCCGACCAATGAGCACCATCCGTGTCGCCATCGCTGGCGTGGGCAACTGCGCGAGCTCGCTCGTCCAGGGCGTCTCCTACTACGAGGGGGCGGACCCCTCTGACACCGTCCCCGGCCTGATGCACGTGGTGCTGGGTGGCTACCACGTCTCGGACCTCGAGTTCGTGGCCGCCTTCGACGTCGACGCCGCCAAGGTCGGGGCCGACCTCGGCAAGGCCATCTTCGCCGGCCAGAACAACACGATCCGCTTCGCCTCGGTCGGCGACCTCGGGGTCACGGTCCAGCGGGGCCCGACCCTCGACGGTCTCGGGACGTACTACCGCGAAACCGTCGAGGAGTCCCCAGCCGAACCGGTCGACGTGGCGGCGGCCCTGCGAGACGCCCAGGCCGACGTGCTGGTGAGCTACCTGCCGGTCGGGTCCGAGGAGGCCCAGCGGACGTACGCGAGCGCCTGTATCGAGGCCGGCGTGGCCTTCGTGAACGCGATCCCCGTCTTCATCGCCTCCGACCCCGAGTGGGCGCGCCGGTTCCGCGACGCGGGCGTTCCCATCGTCGGCGACGACATCAAGAGCCAGGTCGGCTCCACCATCGTCCACCGGATCCTCACCCGGCTCTTCGAGGACCGAGGGCTCGCCCTCGACCACACCTACCAGCTCAACGTGGGCGGGAACATGGACTTCAAGAACATGCTCGAGCGGGCGCGCCTCGAGTCGAAGAAGATCTCGAAGACCCAGGCCGTCACCAGCCAGATCGAGCACGGGGCCCTGCCCGACGACGACGTCCACATCGGGCCCTCCGACCACGTGCCGTGGCTCAAGGACCGCAAGTGGGCGTACATCCGGATGGAGGGCCGCAACTTCGGGGACGTTCCCCTCAACCTCGAGCTCAAGCTCGAAGTGTGGGACTCGCCGAACTCGGCGGGTGTCATCATCGACGCCGTCCGATGCGCCAAGCTCGCCCTCGACCGGGGCATCGGCGGGCCGCTCGTCGGCCCCTCGGCCTACTTCATGAAGTCGCCGCCGGTGCAGTACCACGACGACGCCGCCCACCAGCTCGTCGAGGCCTTCGCCGCCGGCGAGGCCGGGCCCAGCTGGCCGGAGGACTGAGCCCCCGCTACCCGGGGCCCGCCCGGGCGGGCGGGCACACGACGTTCGCCCCTGGCCGACGTCGGTACGCCGTGCCCACGGTGGCGTCGTGGCACGTCCCGGCAGGCGTCCTCGGGGGTGCAGCGCGCGGCGGTGAGGCAGGCACCGAGGCACCCGGGAACCGTCGACGATGCCCCAGACCGGGCGCGTCGCGGGGCATCGGTCGTGTCGTGCGACGGGCCGGCGAAGTGCTCCGGCGACCGCGTCGCCGTCTCCGGGCTCGGCTTCGCGGTCGCAGCCGGTGAGGTCTACGGGTCGCTCGCTCCCTGCTCTTTCCACCACCGGGTGAGGCGCCGGGTGGCCTCCTCGGGGCCGAGGGGACCCTCGTCCATGCGGAGCTCCATCAAGAAGGCGAGGGCACGGCCCACCGCCGGGCCGGGCGTCACGCCGAGGAGGTCCATGACGGCGCGCCCGTCGAGGTCGGGGCGCATGGCGTCGAGCTCCTCCCGCTCGCGCAGCTCGGCGATGCGGGCCTCGAGCTCGTCCATCCGCCGTGCGAGCGCCCGGGCCTTGGCGGCGTTGCGCGTCGTGCAGTCGCAGCGGGTGAGCTCGTTCAGGCGATCGAGGAGGGGACCGGCGTCGCGCACGTAGCGGCGCACCGCCTTGTCGGTCCACCCGAGGCGGTACGTGTGGAAGCGCAGGTGGAGGTGGACCAGCTCGGTCACCTGCTCGACGTCCTCGTTGGCGTAGCGCAGGGCCGTCATCCGCTGCCGGGTCATGCGGGCTCCCACCACCTCGTGGTGGTGGAACGTCACGCCCCCGGCGACATAGGCGCGCGTGCGGGGCTTGCCCACGTCGTGGAAGAGGGCGGCCAGGCGGAGGATGCGGTCGGGGCTCGTCTTGTCGACCACCGCGAGGGTGTGGGCGAGGACGTCCTTGTGCCGGTGGACAGGGTCCTGCTCGAGGGCGAGCGCGGGAAGCTCGGGGAGGAACTCGTCGGCCAGCCCGGTGTCGACGACGAACCACAGCGCCACCGACGGGACGGGGAGGAGGAGGATCTTGTCGAGCTCGTCCCGGACCCGCTCGGCCGAGACGATCGAGAGCCGGTGGTGGCCCCGTCGGACCGCCTCGACGAGCTCGGGCGTCGGCTGGAGGTCGAGCTTGGCGACGAAGCGCGCCGCACGCAGCATCCGCAGCGGGTCGTCGTCGAAGGCCACGGTCGGGTCGAGCGGCGTCGCCAGGCGGTGGGCGGCGAGGTCGGCGAGCCCCCCATAGGGGTCGACGAGCTCGAGGTCGGGGAGACGGAGGGCCATGGCGTTCACCGTGAAGTCGCGCCTCGCCAGGTCGTCCTCGACCCGGTCGCCGAAGGCCACCTCCGGCTTGCGTGAGGACGGGTCGTACGCCTCGGCCCGGTGCGTGGTGATCTCGTAGCGCGTGCCGTCGTGCAGACAGGCGATCGTGCCGAAGCGCTTCCCCTGGGTCCAGACGGCGTCCGCCCAGCCCGCCACCACCCGTTCGATCTCGTCCGGCCGGGCGTCCGTGGTGAAGTCGAGGTCGTCCCCAGGGCGGCCACCGGCCGGGCCTCCGCCGACGATGGCGTCGCGCACCGAGCCCCCGACGAGGTAGAGGGCGTGCCCCGCCGACTCGAAGCGCTCCGACAGCTCGGCGGTGGCATCCACCAGCGGTCGCACACGCTCGGGCAGCACGGTGCCGAGGGTAGTGCGCCTGGCGTAGGCTGCCGGCGAAGTGGACCGGCATCGAGGCAGCGCGGGGGGGCGCGACGCCCATTCCCCAGGCGCAGTGTCAGGGCGATCGGGGCCGCGTCGTCGCCGTCCCCTGCACCGGTTGCACCGGTTGGACGGAGGCCGCCGGTGGTGGGCGACGTGCGCGTCACTTGCCGGGACGGTGGCGCTCGTCGTGCTGACGGCGGCCGGCCCGTCCGCTGCCGCGGCGCCGGCGTCCCCCGCTCCGCCGACCCTCGTGCGCGCCACGTCAGGGCCCGCGCTCGTGCTCGTCTCGCAGTCGAGCTGGGTGGGGCCGGGCCAGACGTTCTCGCTCGACCTCCGCCTGGGCCCGTCCGCGCCCGCGCCGTCCTCGCTCGCCCTCGACCTCGCCGTCTACGGCTGCCTCTCCAGCGTCTCTGCGTTCGACCAGGCGCTCGGCAACCAGGGGCCGACCGGGGTGCCCGCGGCCCGGACGGCGGCGGCACTGCCGTGGTCGTCCCTCCCCGCCGCACCCGGCGGTCCCCGGGGGACGGTCGGGCTTACCCTGCCGGTCGACGCCCCCGGTGTGCCGGCGGGCACGGGCACCACGAGCGGGACCTCGCCACAGGCCACCCCGCCCTTCACCGTCGTGCTGCGCTCCAGCGGTTGCCAGGCGTTCCCCAACGGCGTCTACCCGCTACGGGCCTCCCTCGTCGACACCTCCACGGGCGCGACGGTCGACGCGATCACCACCGACGTGGTGTACCTCGGGTCGACCGGCGGCACCCAACGCCTCCGGGTCGCCACCGTGGTCCCTCTCGACGCAACACGGCGCGCGTCGGGCGCCTCCGCTGCCGCCGTGCGTCGTGACCCACTGGCCGCGCTCGCCCCGCTGTCGACGTCCCAGGTCGACGCGGCGAAGGGGGCGGTCGCCGCGCTGGCGCACCACCCCTCGGTCGACACGACCGTGGCGATCAGCGGCCAGACCGCGCAGACCGTGCTCGACGGCGCCACGCCCGGCCTCGCCTCGTCCCTGCGCCAGGTGCTCGCCGCACCGGCCCACGAGGTCCCCGCCAGCACGTACACCCCGCTCGACGTCCCCGCTCTCGTCTCCTCGGGCCTGACCGGCGAGCTCGGCGCCCAGGTCACGAGCGGCCGCCGGGCGATCGCCGGCCTGGCAGCCACTGCCCCGTCGCCCGCCGCCTCGACGACGTTCGTGGGCTCGCGCCCGCTCGACGGGACCGCGCTCGACGCCCTCGCCGCCGCCGGTTACACGCAGGTCGTCGTGCCGGGCAACGACGTCGCCGCGTCGGCAGCAAGCCGGTCGCTCGCCGCAGGGTCGACGGCGACGCCGTTCGTGGTGGACGCGAGGCGCGGGAGGTCTGTCACGGTGCTGCCCACCGACGCCGACCTGACCTCCCGGTTCGGCGCCGATCCCGGCAACCCCGTGCTCGCCGCCCACCAGCTCCTCGCCGAGCTCGCCCAGGTCTACTTCGAGGCCCCCAACGAGGCGGTGCCCCGAGGGGTCGTCGCCACGCCCCCGCCCGGCTGGTCACCCCGCGGCACGTTCCTCGACTCGCTGCTCAGTGGGCTCGGGAGCGACCCGGTGCTCGAACCGGTCACCATCTCTGGGCTCTTTGCCGCGTTCACCGGGTCCTCGCGCTGCGGGTCGTGCCGGCTCGATGCCGTCGGCGCGACCGAGCCGACGCTCCCGGCTGCGGCGATCCGGCGCGCTCGCCAGCGTGTCTCGTCCTTCGCGTCGGCCGTCACCAGCTCGGGCTCGTCGGCGCAGGAGCTGGTGCACCGCCTCTCCGACCTCGTCCTGTCGAGCGAGGCGGCCGGCCTGCGTCCCTCCGAGCAGCTGCGCCTCGTCGCCGTGGCAGGCGGAGCCCTCGACGACCAGCTCGCCACGCTCGCCGTGTCGGGTGACCAGAGCCTGACCCTGACCGCCCGCAAGGCGCGAATCCCGGTCACCATCGACTCGGCCGCCTCCTACCCGGTGTCGGCGGTCCTCACCTTGTCGAGCGACAAGCTGATCTTCACCAACGGCCAGACCCGCTTCTCGCAACCCGTCGCCCTCGACCACTCGACCAACGTCGTCTACGTGGACGTACGGACCCGCGTCTCCGGCGAGTTCAAGGTCTCCGTCGAGGTCCGCTCCCCCGCGGGCGGCCTGGTGCTCACCGACGGCATCCTGAGCGTGCGCTCGACGGCGACGTCGGTGGTCGGCGTCCTGCTCACGCTGGGAGCGATCGCCGTGCTCGTGGGGTGGTGGGTGCGCACCGGCGTGCGCAGGCGGGCCGAGCGTCGAGCCGCCGCGGACGGTCCCGAGGCGCTTCCGTGAGCGACGGCTCCGGCGTGGCCGTCGGCGCCACCAGCGGGCGGGCGGGCGGGCCGCGTCCCTTCGGTGGCAGCATCGCCGGGGCGACGACCGGCATGGCGGTCGGGACGGCTGTCTCCCGTGTGACCGGCGTCGCGCGCCTCATGGCCGTCACGGTCGCCCTCGGGGGCGCCAGCTTCGCGGACGCCTACAACCTGGCCAACACGACGCCGAACATCATCCACGACATCGTGCTCGGCGGAGTGCTGGCCGCGACGTTCGTGCCGGTGTTCGTCGACCGACTGACCACCCGCGACCCCGACGAGGCCTGGCGGGCCATCTCGGCGGTCGCCACGGCGACCGTCGTGCTGCTGGTGGTGGCCACCGCCGCCTTCTTCGTGCTCACCCCCGAGATCGTCCGCCTCTACACGGTCGCCAACAAGAGCCCCGACGTCCGCGCCCAGCAACGGGTCGCCACCGACCTCCTGCGCTGGTTCGTCCCCCAGCTCGCCGGCTACGGCCTGCTGTCGCTGTTCACCGCGCTGCTGAACGCCCGCGAGCGGTTCGCCGCGCCGATGTTCGTGCCCATCGTCAACAACGTGCTCACCATCGGTGTCCTGCTGTGGTTCCACGCCATCGTGCCCCACCCCACGCTGGCGAGCGTGGCGCAGCACCACGGGGCCCTTGTCCTCCTCGGCATCGGCACGACCGCCGGCGTCCTGCTCCAGGCGGCCTGTCTGGCTCCGTCGCTCCGGGCGGCCGGCCTCCATGTCCGCTTCCACTGGGAGCCGGGCAACGAGGCACTGCGCACGGTGGTCCGGCTGGCCAGCTGGACGTTCGCCCTCGTCGTCGCCAATCAGCTCGTGCTCGTGCTCGTGCTCGCCCTTGCGGACGGCATCAAGACGCCTGGTGCCGTGTCTGCCTACACCTACGCGTACACGTTCTTCCAGCTCCCCTTCGGCGTGGTGGCCATCTCGGTGATGAGCGCGGTGACCCCGGGGCTGTCGTCACGCTGGGCCGTCGGCGACCTGGTCGGCTTCCGGCGCCGCTTCGCCTCGGGGTTGCGGGGGATGCTGGCCGTCATCGTCCCCGCGACGGTGGCCATGATCGTGCTGTCGCACCCACTCGTCGACCTCCTCCTCGCCCACGGAGCGGAGACCCCGGCTGCCGCCAGCCTGACCGGCGCCACCCTTGCCCTCTTCGCCTTCGGGCTGCCCGGCTACAGCCTCTTCTTCTACGTGGTGCGCGCCCTCCAGTCCATGCAGGACACCCGTACGGCCTTCTTCCTCTACCTCGTCGAGAACGTCGTCGCCGTCGCCACCGCGCTCGCGCTTGTCGGGCCGCTCGGGGTGCGCGGGCTTGCCCTGTCGCTCACCATCGGGTACTCGGTCGCCACCGCGGCGGCGCTCGAGGTCATGCACCGGCGCCTCGACGGGCTCGGCGGTCGGACGGTCTCACGTCCGTTGCGACGCGTTGCGGTGGCGACCGTCGTCATGGGCGTCGTCATGGTGCTCACCTCAGGGGTGAGCGGCGGCCGCTCCGACACCGCCCTGGTGCTCCGGATCCTGCTGACCGTCGTCGCCGGTGGTGC
>JAJZJT010000051.1 GCA_021809995.1 Actinomycetes bacterium | reverse complement strand
CAGTCGGGCCGACCCTCGGGCGCGGTGGCGGCTTCGGGGGCGGTGGCGGCCGAGGTCTCGGGGGCGGTGGCGGCTTCACCGCGATGGCCCTCCTCGGGCGACCGGCGACCCCCGAGCTCCAGCAGCGGATCGACGCGCTCCCTCCGGTCACCGACGAGGCCCAGATCGACGTGGCCGCGCAGGCTCGGGCGCGCCAGACGTTCTCGCTGGCGCGCTTCGTGCGGCCGTGGCGTCGGCAGCTCGGCCTCGGCCTCGTCCTCGTCGCCCTGGACGCGGCGGCCACCCTGGCGGCGCCGATGCTCGTCCGCTACGGCGTCGACCGTGGGGTCCTCCGCCACTCGCTCGCCGCGCTCGTCGTCGTGTCGGGCGTCTTCGCTGTCGTCACCCTCTTCGACTGGTGGGACATGTGGGCCGAGAACGTGGTGACCGGTCGCGGCGGTGAGCGCATGCTGGCGTCGCTGCGCGTCCGCATCTTCGCCCACCTCCAACGCCTCGGGATCGACTACTACGAGCGCGAGCTGTCGGGCCGGACGCTCACCCGGATGACGTCCGACGTCGACACCCTGTCGAACCTGCTCCAGACGGGCCTCGTCAACGCCCTCGTCTCCCTGGTCACCTTCGTCGGCATCGCCGCGCTCCTCTTCGTGATGGACGTCCGCCTCGCCCTCGTGACGATGGCGGTGGTCCCACTGCTCGTGGTGGCCACGTTCTGGTTCCGACGGGCCTCGGCCCGGGCGTACGCGCGCCAGCGCGAGTGGATCGCCTCGGTCAACGCCTACCTGCAGGAGAGCCTGTCGGGCATCCGCGAGATCCACGCCTTCCGACGCCACGAGCGCAGCCGTGAGGAGTTCCGCGCGCTCTGCGATCGCTATCTGCGGGCGGGCCTCGCCGCAGTGCGCGCCCAGACGTCCTACATGGCCTTCTCGGACCTGCTGTCCAACGTGGCGATGGCGCTCGTCCTCTACGTGGGCGGCCGCCTGGTGATCGAGCGATCGTTGTCCCTCGGCGAGCTGGTCGCCTTCCTCCTCTACCTCACCTTGTTCTTCAGTCCGATCCAGCAGCTCTCCCAGGTCTTCGACTCCTACCAGCAGGCGCGAGCCGGTGTCGCCAAGATCTCCGCCCTGCTGGCCGAGCCCGTCGTCACGCCCGAGGACGACGAGCCCGAGGACCCCGGCGAGCTCTCCGGGCACGTCCACTTCGACGGCGTGTCGTTCCGGTACCCGGGCACCGACACCTGGTCGCTCCGCGGGGTCGACCTCGACATCGCCGCCGGCGAGACGGTGGCTGTGGTGGGGGAGACGGGTGCGGGGAAGTCGACGTTGGTCAAGCTCCTCGTCCGCTTCTACGACCCGACGGAGGGAAGGGTGCTCGTCGACGGGCACGACCTCGCCTCGCTCGACCTCGGGGCGTTCCGCCGCCAGCTCGGCTACGTCCCCCAGGAGCCGTTCCTCTTCTCGGGGACCATCCGCTCCAACATCGTCTACGCCCGGCCCGACGCGTCCGACGACGAGGTCGAAGCGGTCGCAGCCGCCGTCGGGCTCGACCGGGTGGCCGACGGCCTGCCCGACGGGTACGAGCACGCCGTGTCCGAGCGCGGCCGGTCGCTCTCGGCCGGCCAGCGGCAGCTCGTCTGCCTCGCCCGGGCCCTGCTCGTCGACCCGGCCGTCCTCGTCCTCGACGAGGCCACCTCCAACCTCGACCTGTCCGTCGAGGCACAGGTGACCCGGGCGATGGAGGTCGCCGCACGCGGCCGGACCACGATCCTCATCGCCCACCGTCTCCAGACCGCCCGCCGGGCCGACCGGATCGTCGTGCTCCACGGGGGCCGGATCGCCGAGGTCGGGACGCACGAGTCGTTGGTCGCTGCCGAGGGTGCCTATGCGGCGCTCTGGCAGGCGTCGTCCCGGGGGGCGGCCTCGGTGGCGTGAGGGCCGGCGCTCCCATCGGGCACCCCGGCTCCGACTGCGCTCCCGTGGGGCGTGGCGGCCTCGGAACCGGACAGGGCCTCCGGTGCCCGCGGCGCCAGTAGACTTCCGTACTCGTATGCGAGCGACAGCAGCGCCCGAAGAGGGCAACAAGGTCCGCCTCTCCGTCGAACTCGACCCGGCGGAGATCGACGGTGCCCTCGACGACGTGGTCCGCAGGCTTGCTCGGCAGGTCCGGGTGCCCGGCTTCCGACCGGGGAAGGTGCCTCGACGGGTGATCGAGGCGCGCATGGGCGGTGCGGCCGCCCTGCGGGACGAGGCGCTGCGCGAGGCGCTCCCCGCCTTCTACGCCCAGGCGGTCACCGACACCGAGGTCGACCCGATCGACCAGCCGGAGATCGACATCACGAGCGACGACCCCTCGGGCGCGGTCCGCTTCGACGCTGTGGTGGCCGTGCGTCCCTCCGTATCGGTCGCCGGCTACCAGGGGCTGGTCGTGACCGTCCCCGCGCTCGAGGTCTCCGACGAGGACGTCGACGCCCAGGTCGACCGGTTGCGGGCGACGACGGGCGAGCTCGTCGAGGTCGACCGGCCGGCGGCTGACGGCGACCGGGTCACGCTCGACATCGAGGGCCGCCGGCACCGGGCCGCCGGCGCCACGGACGAAGGAGCGGCAGGAGGCTCGGGCGAGGAGGCGGCCGAGCCGGACGCGCCCGACGCCGACCTCGTCGCCGAGGACTTCCTCTACGAGGTGGGCAGTGGCGGCGTCGTCGCCGAGCTCGACGACCAGCTGCGTGGCGCGTCGGCTGGCGACACCAGGACGTTCGACGCCGTGCTCGGGGGACCGGCAGAGGGCTCCGAGCCCGGCGAGGAGGCAGACGGGCAGCCGGTCACCTTCACGGTGTCGGTCAAGGCCGTCAAGGAGCTCGTGCTGCCCGAGGTGACCGACGAGTGGGCCTCGGAGGCCTCCGAGTTCGCCACCGTCGACGAGCTGCGTGCCGACATCGCCGAACGCCTCCGCCGGGTGCGGGCCTTGCAGGCTCGCGCCGCGCTGCGCCAGGGGACCGAGGAGGCGCTCGTCGAGCTGGTCGCCGAGGACGTGCCCGGGGTGCTCGTCGAAGCCGAGCTGCGCGAGCGAGTCCACGACCTCGAGCACCGGCTCGAGCACCAGGGCATGGCCATCGACCAGTTCGTGGCGATGACCGGGCGGACCGAGCAGGAGCTGGTCGACGACCTCCGCGACAGCGCCGTCGTCGGCGTCAAGCTCGACCTTGCCCTGCGGGCGGTCGCCGACGCCGAGGGGATCGAGGTCGACGACGAGGAGCTCGACGCCGAGCTCGACGCCATGGCCGAGCGCCTCGGCATGAAGGTCGAGCAGGTTCGTGCCGAGCTCGAACGGGGGGGGCGCCTTCCGACGGTACGCTCGGAGCAGCGCAAGGCGAAGGCCATGCGTTGGTTGCTCGACACGGTGCAACTGGTCGACGAGGACGGGAACCCCGTGTCGCGGGAGGTCCTCGAGGCCGGCGAGGACGAGGAGGACTCCGAGTGAGCAGGACGCAGGCAGTCAGCCCGTTGGACGCCCAGGCCTACAGCGTGCCCTGGGTCGTCGAGTCCACGAGCCGCGGCGAGCGCAACTACGACCTCTACTCGCGTCTCTTGCGCGAGCGGATCATCTTCCTCGGCACGCCGATCAACGACGCCGTGGCCAACCTCGTCTGCGCCCAGCTGCTCTTCCTCGAGTCGGAGGAGTCCGACAAGGACATCCACCTCTACATCAACTCGCCGGGTGGTGACATCACGGCGCTCTTCGCCATCTACGACACGATGAAGTACATCAAGCCGGACACGTCGACGTTCTGCTTCGGCCAGGCCGCTTCCGCGGCGGCCGTGCTGCTGGGCGCCGGGACGCGCGGGAAGCGGTTCGCCCTCCCGCACGCCCGCATCCTCCTCCATCAGCCCTTCGGGGGCGTCGAGGGGCAGGCGAGCGACATCGAGCTGCAGGCCAAGGAGATCCTTCGCATGCGCGACCTGCTCAACGGCATGCTGGCCTCGGACACCGGCCAGCCCGTCGAGAAGGTCTCGAAGGACACCGACCGCGACTTCATCATGACAGCCGAGGAGGCCGTCGCCTACGGCCTGATCGACGAGGTGATCACGGCGCGCGACGCAGCACCGACCGAGGTCATCGGCGCAGCCTGAGGACGAGCCTGGCCGGTCCGGCCGGGCTTGGCGGGTAGGGTTTTCACGCACCATCCAGCGGACGAAGGACAAAGGGAGCCGACGTGGCCAAGTTCGGAGACGGGGGGGACCTGGTGAAGTGCAGCTTCTGCGGTAAGTCGCAGAAGCAGGTCAAGAAGCTCATCGCCGGGCCGGGCGTCTACATCTGCGACGAGTGCATCGAGCTGTGCAACGACATCATCGCGGAGGAGCTCGCCGACTCGACGGAGGTGTCCTTCGAGGAGCTGCCGAAGCCCAAGGAGATCTTCGAGTTCCTGAACGACTACGTGATCGGGCAGGAGTACGCGAAGAAGATCCTGTCCGTCGCCGTCTACAACCACTACAAGCGGGTCCAGGCGGGCAGCAATGGGTCGCACGACAACGAGGTCGAGCTGACCAAGTCGAACATCC
The DNA here is from genome assembly GCA_021809995.1 of Actinomycetes bacterium. Lineage (GTDB taxonomy): Bacteria > Actinomycetota > Acidimicrobiia > Acidimicrobiales > RAAP-2 > JAJZJT01. The sequence goes on along the minus strand of JAJZJT010000051.1, from coordinate 8,537 downwards.
TCCTGCTCGGGCCCACGGGCTGCGGCAAGACGCTGCTCGCCCAGACGCTGGCCCGCATGCTCAACGTCCCCTTTGCCATCGCGGACGCCACCGCGCTGACCGAGGCGGGCTACGTGGGCGAGGACGTCGAGAACATCCTCCTGAAGCTCATCCAGGCTGCCGACTACGACGTGAAGCGCGCCGAGACGGGCATCATCTACATCGACGAGATCGACAAGATCGCTCGGAAGTCGGAGAACCCGTCGATCACCCGTGACGTCTCGGGCGAGGGCGTCCAGCAGGCGCTCCTGAAGATCCTCGAGGGGACCACTGCCTCGGTGCCACCACAGGGGGGGCGCAAGCACCCCCACCAGGAGTTCATCCAGATCGACACCACGAACATCCTGTTCATCTGCGGCGGGGCGTTCGCCGGCATCGACAAGATCATCGAGAACCGCATCGGGCGCAAGGGGATCGGCTTCCGCGCCGAGGTCCGCAAGGCGAGCGAGCGGGACGACTCGGAGCTCCTGCGGCACGTCCTGCCGGAGGACCTGATGAAGTTCGGGCTCATCCCCGAGTTCATCGGCCGCCTGCCCGTGGTGGGGGCCGTGTCGCACCTCTACAAGGACGCCCTCATCCGGATCCTCGTCGAGCCGAAGAACGCGCTCACCCGGCAGTACAGGCGGGTCTTCGACCTCGACCACGTCGAGCTCGAGTTCACCGACGACGCCCTCGAGGCGGTGGCCGAGCAGGCGCTGCTGCGCGGCACGGGTGCCCGGGGGCTCCGCGCCATCCTCGAGGAGGTCCTCCTCGAGGTGATGTACGACCTGCCGAGCCGGACCGACGTCTCCAAGTGCGTGGTCGACCGTGCCGTGGTGCTCGACAAGGTCCACCCGACGCTCGTCCCCCTGAACGTGCCGCCGGCCAAGAGCTCGCGTACGCGGCGCGCCGCTTCGTAGCCGGTCCGCAGGAGCGCACGGCGGTGCCCTTCGACGACCTTGCCGACGCGCTGGCGTGGCTCGACGGTCACGTCAACTTCGAGGCGACCATGCCGTCGCGCCGCTCCCTGCCGACGCTGGACCGCATGCGTGAGGTCATGAGCCTCCTGGGCGACCCGCACCGAGCGGCCCCCGTCGTCCACCTGACGGGGACGAACGGCAAGGGGTCGACGGCGGCCATGGTCACGTCGCTGCTCGCCGCCCGAGGTCTGTCGGTGGGCACGTACACGAGCCCGAACCTCCATCGGGTCAACGAGCGGATCGCCCGGCACGGCGTGCCCATCGACGACGACGCGCTCCTCGACGTGCTCGAGACGCTGGCCCGCCTCGAGCCGCTCCTCAGCGAGCCACTGACCCGGTTCGAGCTGCTCACGGCGGCCGCCTTCCTCCACTTCGCCGACGAGGCCGTTGACGTGGCGGTCGTCGAGGTCGGGGTCGGGGGACGGTGGGACTCCACGAACGTCGCGGACGGCGACGTGGCCGTCATCACCAACGTCAGCTACGACCACACCGACGTGCTGGGGCCCACCCTCGAGGACATTGCGTCGGACAAGTCCGGGATCGTGAAGGCGAGGAGCCGCGTCGTGGTGGGTGAGACCGCTCCCGCGCTGGTGTCGCTCGTGCGTGACGCGGCCCGCTCCGCCGGCGCCGCGCAGCTGTGGGCCCGGGGCGACGACTTCGCGACCACGGCCAACCGGGTGGCCGTGGGAGGGCGGCTCGTCGACGTGCGCACGCCAGGCGGCGCCTACGGCGAGGTGCTCGTGCCGCTCCACGGTTCCCATCAGGGCGACAACGCGTCGTGCGCGCTGACTGCGGTCGAGGCGTTCTTCGGGGCGCCCCTCGACGCCGACGTGGTCGACGAGGCCTTCGCTGCCGTCCGGGTGCCCGGCCGGCTCGAGGTCGTGGGGCGCCATCCCCTCGTCGTGCTCGACGGCGCGCACAACGTCGCCGGCATGACGGTGCTGGCCCGGGCACTGGTCGAGGACGTCCCCGTCCTCGGGGAGACGGTGGCCGTAGTCGGCATGCTCGGTGGCCGCGACCCCGTCGCCATGCTCGACCTCCTGCTCACCGCCGGGGTCCGCGCCGTGGTCGTGTGCACCCCGCCGTCCCCGCGTGCCCTCGCCGCGCCGGTGGTCGCCGAGGCGGCGACCGGGCTCGGCATGGACGTCACCGTGGTCGACGCGCCGGCGGACGCCCTGCGCGAAGCGCTCGGGAGGGTCGCCGCGGACGGCCGGGTGGTCGCCTGCGGGTCTCTCTACGTGGTCGCCGAGGTGCGACGGGCGGTGGCCGCCGACGCGGTCTGAGCGGACGCCGGCGCCACCCGAGCCTGACCGGGGGGCGGGGGCCGGCGGGCGGGCGGGCGTCGGCTATCCTCCTCGACCCGTGGGACGAACTCTGGTCATCTGCAAGCCCGACGCCGTCGAACGCGGCCTCGCCGGGGAGGTCATCGGACGGCTCGAGCGCAAGGGGCTCCGCCTCGTCGCCGCCGAGCTCCGCACCATCGACCGCGAGGTGGCCGTGCGCCACTACGCGGAGCACGACGGCAAGCCGTTCTTCGACGAGCTCGTCGCCTTCATCACCCGCTCGCCCGCCCTGGTGGCCGTGGTCGAGGGCCCCGAGGACACCTATCGGGTGGTCCGTACCTTGATGGGGGCGACCAACCCCGTCGAGGCGGCACCCGGCACCATCCGCGGCGACCTCGCTCTGTCGACGGGGGAGAACCTGGTCCACGGCTCGGACTCGCCCGAGTCGGCCGAGCGCGAGATCGCCCTCTTCTTCCCTGAGCTGGCCTGACCGTGAGGACCGGGCCCGCGCTCCGGTGCTCCGGGACGGCGGAGCAGGGGCCTGCCACGGCAGGTCCGGAGCCGGGGGGACGAGCCGGCCGGGCCGCTCTTGTGCCCGCGGCACCCGTCCCGTAGCCTTTTGCCGGGCCGAACGCCACTGGGCAGGGGTTGCGCCGTGCCCGGCGGGCCCCGACACCTGCCTACCACGAACGACACGCACGAACCCCGACGGAGAGGTGCATCGCCGATGCCCGACAACCGACTGTCCCTCTTGGGCCGCGACATGGCCGTCGACTTGGGCACCGCCAACACGCTCGTCTACGTGCGCGGGCGCGGCATCATCCTGAACGAGCCCTCGGTCGTCGCCGTGAACGTGAAAGACGGGCGACCGCTCGCCGTGGGTGCGGAGGCCAAGCGGATGATCGGCCGCACTCCGAGCCACATCCAGGCCATCCGGCCGCTGAAGGACGGGGTCATCGCCGACTTCGAGATCTGCGAGAAGATGCTCCGGTACTTCATCCACCGCGTGCACCAGCGACGCTTTGCCAAGCCGCGCATGGTGATCTGCGTGCCGTCGGGGATCACCGGGGTCGAGCAGCGGGCGGTGATGGAGGCCGCCGAGTACGCAGGGGCCCGGAAGGCCTACATCATCGAGGAGCCCATGGCCGCCGCCATCGGCGCCGGGCTACCCGTCCACGAGCCGACCGGCAACATGGTGGTCGATATCGGCGGTGGCACCACCGAGGTGGCCGTCATCTCGCTGGGCGGCATCGTGACGAGCCAGTCCATCCGCATCGGTGGCGACGAGCTCGACGAGGCCATCGTGTCCTTCGTCAAGAAGGAGTACAGCCTCGCCCTCGGCGAGCGCACGGCCGAGGAGATCAAGATCGCCCTCGGCTCGGCCTACGAGCTCGAGGAGGAGCTCCACGCGGAGATCCGTGGTCGCGACCTCGTCACCGGCCTGCCGAAGACGGTCGTCATCTCCACGCAGGAGATCCGCAAGGCCATCGACGAGCCGGTCGCCGCCATCGTCGACGCCGTGAAGGTCACCCTCGACCGCACGCCGCCCGAGCTGGCCGCCGACATCATGGAGCAGGGCATCGTGGTGACCGGCGGGGGGGCACTGCTCCACGGGCTGGACAGCCGGCTCAGCGACGAGACCGGCATGCCCATCGTCATCGCCCGCGACCCGCTCAATTGCGTGGCCATCGGCAGCGGCCAGTGCCTCGAGGAGTTCGAGGCGCTCAAGCAGGTGCTGATCACCTCGTCGGCTCGCTGACCGACCGGACCGCTCGTCACCGGTGCCTCGACGGTCGAGACGGGCGCGCCGTGCTCGTCGGCCCCGCGCGACGCTGGCCATCCTCGTGGTGGCCTCGATCGCCATCATCACGCTCGACGCGCGCGGCGGGTTCCACCGGATCGCCTCGGGGCTGCGCTCGACGTCGGCGGGTGCGTTCGCCCCGGTCCGTTCCGTCGTCAACGGCATCGTCGAGCCGATCGGCAGCTTCCTCGCCGGTGCCGTGCACTACGGGGCCGTCAGGCAGGAGAACGCCAAGCTCCGCGCTGAGCTCGGCGCGCTCGAGCTGCGCAACGCCGAGGGCTCCGACGCCGCCCAGGCCCTTGCCCAGCTCAAGGCCCTGAGCGCCCTCGACAAGCTGCCCTACTACGCCAACCTCACGCTGGAACCGGCCGAAGTCGTCAACTACGGGCCGAGCAACTTCGCCGCCACCGTCACGATCAGCGTCGGGCGCGACGAGGGGGCGACGCTCGGCATGCCCGTCGTCGGCGAGGGCGGGCTGGTGGGATCGATCGTGCAGGCCAACCACAACTCGGCGGTCGTGCGCCTCGTCACCGACGGGCGCTCGACGGTCGGCGTCCGCTACGGGCCCTCGCCCGGGTCGCTCGCCGTCGTGAACGGGCACGGCTCCGGACATCCCCTCTCTGCCTCCCTCGTCCCCAACGACGCGCCGCTCAAGGCCGGGGAGGTGATGACGACGAGCGGGCTCCAGGGGGCCATCTACCCGCCGGGGATCCCCGTGGCGAAGGTCGTGAGCATCCGGACCGGCACGTCGTCGTCACAGGAGTCGGTCGCCCTCGCCCCGCTCGCCGACCTCGCGCGCCTCCGCTACGTCGACGTCGTGCTGTGGGGCCCGCCGTCGTGACGCCACGCCACGCCTTCCGCGTGGTCGTCACCGTCTTCTGCGCCGTCACGCTGCAGGGGACGGTCCTGCTCGACGTCCGCATCGGGGGCGTCCACCCCGACGTCATGGTCCTCCTCCCGGTGGCGGCCGGCCTCGCCGGCGGCCCGGCCCAGGGGGCGACCGTGGGCTTCTGGACGGGGCTGGTCGCCGACCTGTTCCTGCCGACCCCCTTCGGGCTCTCCGCCCTCGTGGGGACGTTGGTGGGCTTCGGCGTCGGCGCGTCGACGGCTGCCCTCGACCGAACGGTGTGGTGGCTGCCGCCCCTGGTGGCCCTGGTGGGGAGCGCTGCCTACGAGCTCGCCTACCCGCTCCTCGGGACGGTGCTCGGCCAGCCCCAGATGCTCCATGTGCCCATCGCCGACATCGTCGTGCTGGTCGGCGTCGTCAACGCCGTCCTGGCTGCCCCGGCCGTGCGGGTTGTCGCCTGGGCGCTCCCCGAGGCCTCGACCGAGGGCTTGCCCACCTCCTCGTCGACCGTCGCCGGCTGGCGATGACGGTGCGACGGTGACCACGACGGGAGACGGTCCCCCGTCCGGCCGGCTCCAGAGGGGGCGCGACCACCGGGGCGCTCGGGCTTGCCAGGATGTCCGGCGATGAAGCGCTCGGCTCGCCACCCCTTCGGGGGCAGTCGCTCCTACCTGCGCAGCGCCGACGAGCGCCGGCCCCGTCGCCGTCCCTCCCACCAGCCGCGGCTGCGGCCCCGCCGGTTCTCGGTCGGGGCCCTCCTCGAGCCGCCGCCGCCCGGAGAGTCCCGGCCCGGTGTCCGGCTGCGTGCCACCGGGCTCATCGTCGGCGCCCTCTTCGCCGTGCTCGCCCTCCGGCTGTGGACCCTCCAGGTGCTCGAGGCCCCGGCCGCCGCCCAGGCCGTCGCCGCCAACCAGGTCCGGGTGGTCTCCATCTCGCCGGACCGGGGCCTGATCCTCGACCGCTCGGGGAGCCCGCTCGTCGACAACGTCACGGTCGAGCAGGTCACGCTCTCGCAGCTCGCCGCCCAGCAGCACCCCTCGGTCATCGGCCGGCTGGCTGCCTTGATCGGCGAGACCCCGGCCCAGGTGAAGGCCACGCTCGCCAACCCGCGCTACAGCCCCTACAAGCCCGTCCCGGTGCTCTCTCCGGCACCGCTCAGCACCGTCGTCTACCTCGACGAGCACCAGAGCGAGTTCCCCGGGGTCTCCACGGTGTCGACCACCGAGCGGAGCTATCCCCAGGTCGAGGCGCCGGGCTATCCGGGCGGCAACGCAGCCGGCTACCCCGCGGCCCACGCCCTCGGCTATGTCGGCACGATCAACGCCGCGGAGCTCAAGGCGGAGAAGGGCCAGGGCTACCAGCAGGGTGACGCCTTCGGCCAGTCCGGGCTCGAGTACCAGTACCAGTCGGTGCTGCGCGGGGTCGCCGGCAAGAAGGAGCTCTCCGTCGACGCCACCGGCCAGGTGGTCGGCACCCTGAAGACCGTCGCGGCGAAGCCCGGTGACAACCTCGTCACCAACATCGACCTCGGCTTGCAGCAGACCGTCGACGCCGACCTGGCCAAGCAGATCATGACCATGCGGGGCACGATCGACCCGGTCACCGGCCGGCGCATCGCCGCCCTGAACGGCGCAGCGGTGGTCATGAACCCGCAGAACGGGCACGTCTACGCCATTGCGTCCTATCCGTCGTACAACCCGAAGATCTGGGTGGGGGGCATCACGCAGGCCAATTACAACGCCCTGACCGCCACCGGAGCCCAGAACAACTACGCCATCGACGGCCTCTACACCCCGGGCTCGACGTTCAAGCTGAACACGGCGACCGCCGCCATGAGCACGGGCCTGTGGAACGCCACCAAGCTCTACAACGACACCGGCCTCTTCACCATCCCCAACTGCACCGGCAAGTGCAGCTTCCACAGCGCGGGGCATGTGGCGCTCGGCCCGATCGACATGTCGACGGCCATCACCGCCTCGGACGACGTCTTCTTCTACAACCTCGGATACCAGTTCTACATGCACCCCCACGCCTACGGCCCCGATCCCATCCAGCAGGCGGCGGCCGCCTACGGGCTCGGCCAGCCGACGGGCATCGACCTGCCGGGGGAGGCGAGCGGCCAGGTCGACAGCCCGGCGCTGCGCAAGCAGCTCCACAAGCTCAGCCCGAGCGGCTACCCGAACTCGGGGTGGTACGTGGGCGACAACCTCCAGCTCGCCTTCGGGCAGGGCTTGACCGAGGTCACGCCCGTCCAGCAGGCCGTCGCGTACGCCACGTTCGCCAACGGGGGGACGCGGTACGCGCCCGAGATCGCCCGGGCCGTCGTCTCCCCGTCGGGCAAGGTCGTCCGGCAGATCGCCCCGAAGGTGACCGGGCACGTGAACCTGCCCCCGTCCGTCCGTGGCCCGATGCTCGCCGGCTTCGAGGGCGTCATCTCGCAGTACCCGCTCGGCACCGGCTCCCAGGCGTTCCTCGGCTGGCCCGACGCGACGTTCCCCGTGGCCGGCAAGACGGGCACCGCCAGCATCACCGGCAAGGAGCCCATCTCGTGGTTCGTGGCCTGGGGACCGGTCCCCGACCCCCGCTACGTGGTCGTCGCCGTCATCGACCAGGCCGGCTACGGCGCCACCGGGGCGGCTCCCGTCGTCCGCGAGATCTACAACTACCTCCTCGCCCACCCGGTGGGCTCGGCCCCGCTGCCGCCGCCGACCTCGGCCGTCCAGAACCCGAACCCCGTACCGCCGCCCGGCTCGACCACCACCACCACGGCACCCGGGTCGAAGACGACCGGGACGACCGCGTCCGGCTCGACCACCACCACCACCACGGCTGCGGGGTAGGGCAGCGGGGCGAGGTCTCCGCCCGATCGGTCATGATGTGGCCCCGTCGTCGCCAATCAGGTCCGGGTGGTCTCGGTCGTCCCGGCGCGCGGGCTCATCCTCGACCGCTCCGGTCACCCCTTCGTCGCCAACGCCACCGTCGAGCAGGTGGTCCTGTCGCGGGTCGCCGGCCAACAGCACCCAGCGGTGGTCGGCCGCCTGGCCGCCCTGCTCGGCGAGACCCGGTCCCGGGCCCGAGCGGCGCCGGCTGATCCCCGCTCCAGCCCCTTCCGGCCCGTGCCCGTCCTCGCGCAGGTACCCCTTGCCCCCGTGCTCCACCTGGAGGAGCACGCCGCCGACTTCCCCGGGGTGTCCACCGAGGCGGTGACCGAACGGAGCTACCCGCAGGTCGAGGTCCCCGGGCCGAGCTCGTCGGCGTACCCGGCACCCCTGACGCTGGGCTGCGTCGGGTCGATCGACGCCACGGAGCTCAAGGCGGCGCAGGGTCGCGGCTACCAACAGGGCGACGGGCACGGCCAGTCGGGGCTCGAGGAGCGCTACGAGCAGGTCCTGCGGGGCATGCCGGGTCGCCAAGAGCTCTCGGTGGACGCCACCGGCCAGGTGGTCGCTACCTTGAAGACCGTCCCGGCGAAACCCGGCGACGAGCTGGTCACCGACCTCGACCTCGGCCCCCAACAGGTGACGGACGACGCGCCGGCCGCCCGGATCCAGCACCTGCGGCACACCTTCGACCCGGCTTGCGACAACAACCACGAATGCCCAGGACAA
>JAJZJT010000050.1 GCA_021809995.1 Actinomycetes bacterium | reverse complement strand
CCGGCACGGGACCGGGCCGGGCGAGGCGGGCGGCGTGGGCCTCGAGGGTGGCGCGTTCGTCGGCGAGCTCTGCCTCCCACTCGGCGACGGCGCTGGCCAGGCCTGCTTGGCCGGCCACCCAGGACGACTCCTGGGCTCGCTTGGCAACGGTCTCGGCCCGGACTTCGGACGCCGTCACCACGCTGCGAGCCCGCCGCGGCGTCGGGCGAGGTGCCTCGCATGGTCGCGGCGGCCCGCGGGAGGGTCTGGGTGGCGTAGGCGGCGAACGCCAGGTCCGCCGATGCCACGACCGCGGTCTCGTCGCCGCGCTGGAGCGACACCTGCACCGGATCGGGCCGGCGGGCCAGCCGGTAGCCGGTGATCGTGTACCCGGCGTCGAGCAGGCGGCGCAGCTCCCGGGACGACGGGTGGGCGGCGGCGCCACGAGGCGCATCCAGCGCGGCACGGACCATCGCGACGGGTCGCAGCGGAAGCGACGCGGCCCCGGTCAGCACCCGAACGGCGTGCATGGGCATCTCCCTTCGTCAGGCATCGGGGCTGATGGCGCCAATGCCGATGAGGCGTTCACGCAGCGGCACCGACAGGAGCCCGATCTCGTTGAGGTTGGGGATGATCTTGGCGAAGTTGGGGGTGATCTCGTTGAGGTTGAAGGTGATCTTGGCGAAGTCCTCGCGTTCGCGACGCTCCGACGATCATCTCGAGCAGCTGGGCCAGGTTGGGGTTGACGGGGTAGGTCAACTCGAGCTTGCCGGGCCGAAGAGGTGGGCGAGGATCCCCGGATCGGCGAGGATCTGGTAATCGGGGGCGAGCCGCTTGGCATAGCGCTCGAAGTAGAGGAGCTGCTTGACGACCAGCACCAGCTCACGGGGCAGGCGCACCGAGTAGCGGGTGGCGACCCGCAGCACGTGGCCGAGGATCTCGCCGTAGCTGATATCCGACAGCCGGGCGGTGAGCAGGGGCTGCACCAGCGACTCGAGCTCCTCGGCGGCGCCGGGCAGGTCATCGGTAGGTCGCCGCACGGCGCCCAGCTCGAAGACCGCCCGCACCGCCCGCTGGTAGTCGCCCTCGACGACCGCCGGCAGCAAACGGCGCAGCACCCCACGGGTGTGGTCGTCGAGGTGGCCGACGATCCCGAAGTCCAAGAACGCCACGCCGCCGTCGGGGGTGACGAACAGGTTCCCGGCGTGGACGTCGCCGTGGAACAGCCCGTGGACCAGTGCCGCCTCCACCCAGGCCCGCACCCCGACGCGCAGCACGTCCTCGAGATCGTGGCCGGTCTGCCCCAGCGTCTCGATGTCGTCGACGGGCGTGCCATCGACGAAGGTCATCACCAGCACCCGTGGCGACACCATCGCCTCCACCGGGGCGGGGACCGCCACCCGGTCGTTGTCGCCGAAGGCTCGGAGGTTGCGGGCGAAGTCGGTCATGAACGCGGCCTCGTTGCGGAAGTCGAGTTCCGAGCGCAGGGTGGTGGCGAAGTCCTCGACGACGGCGACGGGGTTGGCGATCTCGCCCACGGCACCGGCGTGCTGGAGCACCGCGGCAAGCAGTCGCAGCAGCCGCAGGTCCCGCTCGATCCGTGCCCCCAAGTGGGGCCGGCGGACCTTGACCGCGACACGGGTCCCGTCCGGGAGTGTGGCGGCGTGCACCTGGGCGATGGACGCCGCGGCCAGCGGCGTGTCGTCGAAGGTGGCGAACAGGTCGCCGACCGGTGCGCCGAGCTCACCTTCGATGACGGCCCGCACCCGGGTCGGCGGCTCGGCCGGCAGGCGGTCCAGGAGGCGGCGGAATTCGTTGGACAGCACCTCGGGGAACAGTCCCGGGCTGGAGGCGATCAGCTGCCCGAACTTGACGAAGGTGGGACCGAGGTCCGTGAAGCTGCGACGCAACGCCACGGCGACGGCGCGCGGTGCCTGGCGGCGGGGGCGCAGCACCAGGAACGGCCCCCGCCGGACGACGACGAACGCGCCGTGACGAGCCAGGGTGAGCACGATGTCTACCAGCCGGCGCGCGTCTCGGGGTGAGAGGCGGCGGAGGTCGACGGCGGCCTCGGGCTCGGACATCGGCGCAGGACGAAAGGCGACGGCCAGGGTCGTCGTCTCAGGGAGACAGGACCGGCAGCACGGTCTGGTCCAAGAAGTCGGCGAGGTTGCCGCTGGGCGGGGCGAGGACCAACGAGACGGCGGTGCGAACCAGGAACTCGGCGAGCACGACCGGGTCCCGGCGGTGCACGAGCCCGGCGTCCATGGCCCGGTCGAGCAGCGGGGTGGCGATGCTCGAGAGCCGGTCGACCAGCGCATGGAGCTCGCTCGTGAGGAACGGCCCGATCAGCTCGGGTTCGTCTGCCAGCACCTTGGCCAACACCGGGTGCTCGCGGGCGGACACCACGACGGCTGCCAGCAGTCGGGTCACGGTCTCGGGTCCGACGGCACCGGCCAGCACCGTGGGCAGGTGGGCCAAGAAGCGGTGCAGCTCGCGAGCCAGCAGTAGCCGGACTGCTTGCTCGACAGTGCCTACCTGGCGGTACACGGTCGTCCGGCTGACGCCCAACTCACGGGCGATGTCGGGCCCGCTCGTGCGGCTGATCCCGTGACGGGCGAAGCAGGTGGCGGCCGCGTCGAGGTAGGGGTCGAGCTCGGGGGGCGGCACCGGCGGCAGCCCTTGCGCGAGACTGGGCAGGTGCAGGGGCTCGTAGGGCAGCTCCTCCACAGTGGTCACGTCCTCCACGGTGATCACGCGGGCGACCCTCCTCTGCCGGGTTCGTGCGCACATGGCGACAACTGCGCGACACTGTATCATCGGGGCGTAAGCGCGCGCGTCTGCATGTGGTCGGTGACACCCGCGAGGCCACCGCGACGGGTGGCCTTGACAGCGACGCGCAAGATACGAGACACTAGGTCATTATCGTTGTGTCGTTGCAGGCGTTTCGGTGAACGTCGTCGAGCTCCTACGTGACAGCCATCCGACCGGGAGGCGAACACCGTTGGCGAGACCGCATGGGTTCACGAACGAGGCCATCCGAGGCTTCGGCAGCCACGAGGTCCGCCGCGCCGCGGCGACCGCCGCGATCCTGACCCGCCACGGGGTCCGCTTCGCTCGTCGGAGCCGGGCTCGCCGGCGCGGCGACGCCACCCGCGGGGCGGTTGCCGCGACCGAGCTGAAACAGGCCTTCGCTGAGCTCGGCCCGACCTATGTCAAGCTCGCTCAGCTGATCGCCTCCAGCCCGGGACTGTTCCCCGAGGTGCTGGCCGACGAGTTCCGCAGCCTCCTCGACGAAGTGCCGCCCGTCCCGCCCGAGCAGGTGTGGGCCGTGCTCACCGCCGAGCTCGGCGCCCCACCTGAAGAGGTGTTCGCCTCCTTCGACGCGACACCGCTGGCGTCCGCGTCGATCGCCCAGGTGCACGCCGCCACGCTCCCCGATGGTGACGACGTGGTGGTCAAGGTTCAGCGGCCCGGGATCCGCGAGCAGCTCGAACGGGACCTGCGGATCCTGATGCGCATCGCCCGCATCCTCGAGCGCACTTCGGCCAAGGGGCGCATGGCCAACCCGATCGCGGTGGTGGAGGACTTCGCGGCCACCCTCGCCGAGGAGCTCAACTTCGTCAACGAGGGCCGGGCGATGGAGACCTTCGAGGCCAACCTCCGCCGGTTCGGCAAGAACGACGGGGTGCGGGTGCCCAGCGTCCGGTGGCCGTACACGACGCCGCGAGTGCTCACCATGGAGCGGATCCACGGCTACAAGATCGACGACCTGGCCCAGCTGGGCACCACGGGCTGGGACCTGGCCGGCGCACTCAAGCAGGGGGTGCGGGCGTGGATGGAAGCAGCCCTGGAGCACGGCTTCTTCCACGGTGACGTGCACGCCGGGAACCTCATGATCGACACCGACGGAACCATCGTGTTCCTCGACTTCGGGATCATGGGCCGCCTGGACCCGAAGACGAAGGAGGTCATTCGTCACGGCCTGCCCGCTCTGCTCGTCGACGGGGACTTCGTCGAGGTGGCCAAGGCGATCTACGAGCTGGGCGCCGTGCTCCAGCCCCAGGACCTCGAGGAATCGGCCCGGGACATCGCCGAGATCGTCGAGCCGATCCTCGGCAAGCCGCTGTCGGAGATCTCCTACGGCCAGGTGCTGGTCGACATCGTCCGCATCGGCACCCGCTACGACGTGCGCCTGCCTCGCGAGCTGGTTCTGGTGGCCAAGCAGATGCTGTATTTCGAGCGGTACGCCAAGTTGATGGCCCCCGACTGGAACATCCTCAACGACCCCGACCTCATCGGGTTCCTGTTCGAGGGGCTCGAGACCCACGCCGTCGGCGAGGACGCCGCGGCGGCGGCGTTCGCGGCGCGGATGAGCGCTGAAGCAGCGAGCTGAGCAGAGGCGACCGGGCACGCCGCGACGCTCGCGTAGCATTGCATCAATGCGACAAGCCTGTACATTGTCTCACACATCCTGTACACTGCCTCACGCAACCTGTGCGCCGTCTCACGCCCGGTGCCACGGCTCCGCCGCCGACCGGCATGCCGTTCGAGGAGGTTCCATGACCGACCAGTTCACGTATGGGCCCGACGAGTTGCTGGCCAGCCACGACTACGTCGAGCCGCTGGTCCTGGCCGGGCGGCGGATGCACGGCGGGTTCACCAGCGACGGCACCTACGTGTCGCCCCGCACCCTCAACCGGTGGCCGGCCATCGAGACGTGGCAGCGCAAGCTGGCGGCGGGCTCCGGAGGGATACCCCTGCTCGACTGCCCACCGGACTTCTTCGCCGACTTCTACCCGAACGTGGACCAGACGAAGTGCCTGCTGGAAGCAGGCGTGCGTACACCGCTCGCCCACGTCCTGACCCACATCGGCACCATCGAGGGGTTCGGGTCGATCATCCGCTTCGTCGAGCTCGGTGACCTCCAGGCCCGCTTCGTCGAGCCGATCGACGGCACCGCCATGGCCCACCTCGAACGGGGCTTGTACGAGGCGCACGCCCGTGACGAGTCCGGCTTCGAGGACGAGGGCGGCCACCAGCAGATGTGGTACCTGGTGCGCGACCTCGCCCTCGACAACCCCGACGTCGGCGACCCGCTGGCCCTCACCATGAAGACGATGGCCGCCGACGGCGACGGCGGCGAGGTCATGGCGTCGATGGCCCAGTCCCTCGGCGGCCTCAGCCGGGTCGTCCCCGAGATCGACCTCCAACTCGAGACCGCCATCACCCGCATGACCGGGCTGCTGCTCATCGAGCTGCTGGCCGCCAAGACGTTCTCGTGGGCCGAACAGGTCGTCGGCGACGACCGGTACTGCGCCAGCGCCGACGACGCCGCCCGTCTCGTCGGCTACATCCGCGCCGACGAGGCCCCCCACGTCGAGTACCTCCGCACCACGCTGACCGAGATGCGGGCCCGCACCTTCATCGCCGAGAACGGCCAGCACCTCCCCGGCACCACGGTGATCGATGCCTGCTGGGACTACTCGATGCGCGCCATGTTCGGCCTGGGCGGCAAGCGGCAGGGCAACCGCAAGCTGTTCCTCACGCTCATCGAACGAGAGCTCGAGCACCACCCCCGGAGGGCCAGCATCCTCGCCGACTTCCACGACCTCGAGACGCCCGACCCCGTGATCGACGAGCCGGCGCCCGCCAAGGTCGGCTCCCAGCCGTCGTACTGACCGGCAGGACGGACGGCGATGACAGCCACCGGCGAGCACACCGGCCACCAGCGCCCGCCCATCGACAAGGAGACGCTGCGCCGCAGGTACCGCGAGGAGCGCGACAAGCGGCTCCGCCCCGAGGGGATCGCCCAGTACCGCCGGCTCACCGGCGACCTGCTCCACGACCCGTACCAGCCGGTGCAGCCGCGTGCGCCGCGCACCGACCACGTGACCTTCACGTTCGTCGGCGGCGGGTTCGCCGGTCTCGTCACCGGGGCGCGGGTCGAGCAGGCCGGCGTCGACGACGTCCGGATCGTCGACAAGGCCGGCGACTTCGGCGGCACCTGGTACTGGAACCGCTATCCGGGCGCGCAGTGCGACACGGCGTCGTTCGTCTACCTGCCGCTGCTCGAAGAGACCGGGCACATGCCGACCGAGAAGTACGCGCACGCGCCGGAGATCCTCGAGCACTGCCAGCGGATCGGCAAGCAGTTCGGCCTCTACGACGACGCCCTGTTCCACACCGAGGTCACGGGGCTGGTGTGGGACGACGACGCCCGGGTGTGGGTCGTGAGCACCGACCGGGGCGACCGGTTCACGAGCCAGTTCGTCGGTCTGGGCACCGGCCCGTTGCACGTCGCCAAGGTCCCCGACATCCCGGGCATCGACCGCTTCGGTGGGCACTCGTTCCACACCAGCCGCTGGGACTACGCCTACACCGGCGGCAGTCCCGACGGGGGCCCGATGAGCCACCTGGCCGACAAGCGGGTCGCCATCATCGGGACGGGGGCGACCGCCGTGCAGTGCATCGCGCACCTGGCCCGCGACGCCGGGGAGCTGTACGTGTTCCAGCGCACGCCGTCGTCGGTCGACGTGCGCGGCAACGAGCCGACGGACCCCGAGTGGTTCGCGTCCATCGCCCAGCCGGGCTGGCAGCAGCGGTGGCTGGAGAACTTCACCGCCAACACGATGGGCGGGTTCGGTGCCACCGGGGACGGGGACCTGGTCCGAGACGGCTGGACCGACATCGCCCGGCGGGTGAAGGCCAAGCTGCTCGAGCGCACGTCCTCGGGAGGGGAGTTCACCGTCGACACGCTGCTCGACGCCTTCGAAGACGCCGACTTCGAGAAGATGGAGGAGATCCGGGCTCGGGTCGACGCCGTCGTCGACGACCGCTCGACGGCTGACGCGCTGAAGGCCTGGTACGGCCAGCTGTGCAAGCGCCCCTGCTTCCACGACGAGTACCTGCAGGCGTTCAACGAACCGGGCGTGACCCTGGTCGACACCGACGGCAAGGGCGTCGAGCGGATCACCGACCGCGGCGTGGTCGCCGGCGGCCGGGAGCACGAGGTCGACTGCATCGTGTGGGCCACGGGGTTCGAGGTCAGCACCGAGCTCACGTCCCGGGCCGGCTTCGACCCGGTCGGCCGAGGTGGCGTCCGCCTGAGCGAGCGCTGGGCCGGCGGGATGCGGACCTTGCACGGCATCCACGTCCACGGCTTCCCCAATGCCTTCATCGTCCAGCTCACCCAGGGCTCGAACCACATTGCCAACGTCCCCCACAACATGAGCGAGACGGGGACCACCATCGGCGCCGTCGTCGGCCACGCCGTGGCCAACGGCTACGCCACCGTGGAAGTCACCGCCGAGGCCGAGGAGGCCTGGATCCAGCGCCTGCTCGGCGGCGGGTCGCCGCTGGGCGGTCTCGGCCGCGGCGGCCGGTCGCTGTACGTCCCCGGCTCGCCGGAGTGCACCCCCGGGTACTACAACAACGAAGGCCAGCCGCCGACCGCCGCCTCTCGCTACAACTTCCTCGGCTTTCCTGGCGGGCCACTGGCCTTCTTCCAGTACATCGACCGGTGGCGCCGCTCCGGCGAGTTCGAGGGTCTCGAGCTCCGATGATCCGAAGGAGCGTGCCGTGAGCACCGTGAAGGTCGACCTGTTCGACCGGGCGTTCCTCGCCGACCCGTACCCGACGTACCGGTGGTTGCGCGAGCACAGCCCCGTGCACCACCTCGGCGCCGGGTACTGGCTCGTGAGCCGGCACCACGACGTGGTGCGGGTGCTGCGCACTCCGACCGTGTTCTCCTCCGAGCTCGGCTACGGCGCCATGATGCGCGCTGATGCCTCGGCGTTGCCCGGCAGCGATCCCGACCGGCGGCGGGCGCTGACCGACTCGGGGACCGGGGTGCTCATGCGCAGCTTCGCCGGGCTGCGGGTGCTGATCGCCGCCGACCCGCCCGACCACATGCGACTGCGCCGCCTGGTGAGCCGCCCGTTCGCGCCGCGTGCCATCGCCGCTCTCGAGCCCCGCCTGCGCGAGATCTGCGACCAGCTCGTCGACGGCATGCTCGACGCCCGCGTCGACGGCGTTGCCGACCTGTGGGAGCACGTCAGCTACCCGTTGACGACCATGGTGATCGCCGAGCTGCTGGGGATCCCTCCAGAGCGCAAGGCGGACTTCAAGCGCTGGTCGGACGCCGTCGTCAACGGCCTGTCCTTCGGCGGCGCCACCGACATCACCAGCGGCGCCGCCGGCGCCATGGAGATGTTCCAGTACTTCTCCGACGTCGTCGAGGCCCGGCGGGCCGAACCCCGCGACGACCTGATCAGCCTGCTCGTGCACGAGCCGGCCGACGGTGACGATCCGCTCACCGTCCCGGAGCTGATCGCCTTCTGCGTGCTGCTGCTGCTGGCCGGGAACGAGACGACGACGAACCTGCTGGGCAACTTCTTCGAGTCCATGCACGCCCACCCCGACCAGCTCCAACGGCTCCGCGACGACCCCGCCCTCCTCCCCGGGGCGGTGGAAGAGGCGTTGCGCTACGACTCGCCGGTGCAGGGCCTGTGGCGGGGGCTGCGCGCCCCCGCCGACATCGGCGGCGTCGAGGTGCCCGAAGGCGGCCGGGTGATGGTGCTGTTCGCGGCGGCGAACCGGGACGCCACGGTGTTCGGCGACGATGCGGAGACCTTCCGTGTCGACCGCAACCCCCTCGACCATGTCGCCTTCGGCACCGGCATGCACGTATGCCTGGGCGCCTCGCTCGCCCGCCTCGAGGCCCGGGTGGCCATCGGCACACCCTGCTCGACCGCACGACAGGCATCGAGCGAGCCGGCGAACCGGTCCGGGCGTTAAGCCCGGTGCTGCGGGGCGTGCGCTCCCAACCGCTGCGCCTCCACGATCGCGGTGGCGAGCTGAGGGGAAGACGGGAGCGAGGTCGATGAAGTCCCAGGTGCAGGTGCGGGGCGCGACGGCGCTGGTGACCGGCGCCGGCAGCGGGATCGGGCGAGCGACGGCGGGCGCGCTCGCCCGATCCGGCGCCACGGTGTTGTGCGTCGACGTCGACGAGATCGGGGCCAAGACCACCGCGGCCTCGTGTGAGGACCTGGGCGTGGCCAGCGTGCCCTACGTCTGTGATGTCGCCGACCGCGCCGCCATGGAGGAGCTCGCCGACGAGGTCCGCCGCGTCCATGGCGTGCTCGACATCCTCGTCAACAACGCCGGCGTGGGCATGAGCGGCCGGTTCGGCGACCTGTCCCTCGACGACTGGGAGTGGATCCGCTCGATCAACCTCGACGGTGTCGTGCACGGCTGCCACGCCTTCGGGACGGCGATGGCCGACCGGGGCCGGGGCCACATCGTCAACGTGTCGTCGGGGCTGGCGTTCCTGCCTCGTTCGACGGAGGTCGCGTACTGCACCACCAAGGCGGCCGTGTGGATGTTCACCCGGTCCCTGCGAGCCGACTGGCGAACCCGCGGCGTGGGTGTGTCGGCGGTGTGCCCGGGTGTCGTCAACACGCCGATCCTCACCCGTGGCCGGTTCGTCGGGCCGATGTGGACGCCGGAGACCATCCGCCTGGCCCAACGCGGGTTCGGATGGGGGCACTCGCCCCACGTCGTGGCGGCAGCCGTGCTCGACGCCATCCGCCGTGACCGTCCGATGGTCGCCCCGGGGTTCGAGTCCCGGCTCCTGTGGCACCTGCAGAAGCTCCTGCCCCTCGCGGTCGGCGATCTCATCGGTCGGCCACCGCCGCAGCTGGTGCTCCGAAGGCTGGGGTCGTGACCCGCCACCGGCGACGGCGCGCGCCGGGCTGGATCGCCGCGCCGGCTGCCGTCGTGCTCGGTGCCGAGGCGATGGTCACCGCGGGGGCGGTGGCCGGGGCGCGCCAACGCCGCAGCCGGCACGGCGGGGACCCGTGCGGGCCCGCCGGGTTCGCCCTCCCCGACAGCGAGGTCGGCGTCGTCCGGACCGAAGACGGCGCCGACCTCGCGGTACTCGTCGCCGGTCCTGCCGACGGCCCCACCGTGGTGCTGGCCCACTGCTGGACCGGCACCAAGGAGACCTGGGCGGCTGTCGCCCGCCGGCTGGTTCGCCTCGGCCACCGGGTCGTGCTGTATGACCAGCGCGGGCACGGCCGCTCGGGGTTCGGTGCCGGCCTCTCCACGATCGAGACGTTGGGTGACGACCTGTCGGTCGTGCTCGCCCACGTCGACGCGCGCCACGCGGTGGTGGTCGGCCACTCGATGGGCGGGATGGCGGTGCAGGCCTACGTCGCCCGGCTTCGGCACCACGCCGATCGGGTCGCGGCCGTGGTGCTCGTCGCCACCGCGTCGCGCATCCTCGGCCGGGCCTTGCCGGGCGTGCTCGCCGAACGAGTGGTCGGCGACACGTCTCCGTCGTGGACACGGCGGGGCCGGCGGGGTGCCTTCCTGGCGCGGCAGGCGCTGGGCCGGTCGGCGGTGCCGAGCCATGTGGCGTTCGTGCGTGACACGCTCGACGCCACGGCTGGTCCGGTCCGGGTCAGCTGCCTGCAGGCCATGGCCCGGATGGACCTGCGGCCAGGTCTGGCAGGGACGGCGGTCCCCGCCACGATCCTCGTCGGCACCCGCGACCTGCTCACCCCGCCGCGGCTGGCCCGGGCGCTGTGGCGGGGGGGGCCGGGCTCGGCGCTGCGAACCGTCCCGGGGGCGGGGCACATGCTGCCTCTGGAAGCACCCGACGAGGTCGTCGACGCCATCGCCCGGGCCACGGCCGCACCTGCTGCCACTGCGCCGGCGCCGACCGCCACAGCTGCGACACACGACACGCAGCCTCGCGTGACTTGACCACGCGGTCAGGCGCTCGCGATAGTCCGCAGTTCGACACCGATCCAGGAGGAGAACGATGGCCCACCCATTCCTGTCCGATGCATGGTTCGACGCGGTCGAAGCCCTGCGTGACGAGGCGCCCGAACCGCCGGCGACGATGAAGGACCTCACACTCAACGTCATCGTGCAGGGCAGCCCCGACGGTGACCGAGAGGTCCACCTCACCGGCGGCCAGTTCGAGCGCGGCCTCGCCGACGGGGCACCGACCAAGCTCACCGTCCCCTACGACATCGCCAAGGCCCTCTTCGTCGAGGGCAACCCCCAGGCCGCGATGCAGGCGTTCATGTCGGGCCAGATCAAGGTCGAGGGCGACATGTCCAAGCTGATGGCCATGCAGGCCGGCGGCATGGGCACGCCGAGCCCCGAGCAGAAGGCGTTCCAGGACAAGCTCCAGGCGCTGACCGCCTGACGTCCGACGACCGGATCCGAGGAGGAGCGACGGTGCCCGACACCGTGCACGACTCGCCGGAGGTGACCGCCGTCCGCAGCGAGGCGCGGGCCTGGTTCGACGAGCACTGGGACCCCGACCTCAGCTTGGGCGACTGGTGGGAGCGGCTCGCCGAGTCGGGCTGGGGGTTCCCGACCTGGTCCCCGGAGTGGTACGGGCGGGGCCTGTCGTCCCGGCTCGCTGCGGTCGTGGCCGAGGAACGCAAGCGGGCCGGGGCGTTCGGGCCGCCCAGCGGGATCGGGGTGATGATGGCGGGCCCCACGATCGTCGCCCACGGCACCGACGAGCAGCGCAAGCGGTTCCTGCCCAACATGGTCTCGGGCAAGGAGGTGTGGTGCCAGCTGTTCTCCGAGCCGGGATCGGGCTCGGACCTGGCCAGCCTGCAGACCCGGGCGGTGCGTGACGGCGACGAGTGGGTGGTCAACGGCCAGAAGGTGTGGACCTCGGGCGCCCAGTTCTCGAAGTGGGGGATCCTCATCGCCCGCACCAACCCCGATGTCCGCAAGCACAAGGGCATCACCTACTTCGTCATCGACATGGACCAGCCGGGCATCGAGGTGCGCCCGCTCAAGGAGATGACCGGCGGGGCGACGTTCAACGAGGTGTTCTTCACCGACGCTCGCGTCCCGGACGTCAACGTGCTCGGCGAGGTCGGCGAGGGCTGGGGCGTCGCGGTCACCACCCTGGCCCACGAGCGCAACTCCCTCGGCGCCGGCGGCATGGGCGTCATGGGCGGCGGTGAGATCATCGGCCGACCAGATCTCAGCCGGCGTGTCGGCGACCTGGGCAACGCCAGCTCCGGGAGCGGGGAGATAGCGGGGATGGCGGCCGCCTTCGGCGCCGGTGGCGGCTCGATGATCAAGATGCTGCCCCAGCTGTTCGGCAAGGGTGCCGACCCAGTCGTGCGCCAGGACGTCGCCCGGATCTACACGCTGCTGGAGATCGCCCGCTTCACCGGCCTGCGCGCCCAGGCGGCGGCGGCCCGCGGCGAGCGACCGGGACCGGAGGTGTCGACCGGCAAGCTCATGGCGTCCACGATCGTGCGCACGCTGCGCGACGCCGGCCTGCGAATCGAAGGCCCCCACGGCATGCTCCACGGCAGCGACGCCCCGCTCGGCGGGATGCTGCAGTTCCTCGCCCTGTTCAGCCCGGCGGTGTCCATCGCCGGCGGCACCGACGAGGTGCAACGCAACATCATCGGCGTGCGCGTGCTGGGCCTCCCGGGCGAACCCCGGCCCGACAAGGAGCTGCCGTTCCGGGAGCTGAAGGTCGGCACCCAGACCGGGTGAGCACCGACGCCGCCGTGGTCGAGGAGGCGGGGGGGTGTGACCCAGCGGTCCTGGTCGTTGGACATTCCGCGTCGCGCGTCGCATTGTGCCAGGATCGCTCGGGGGCGTCGTTACCGTGACGATGAGGTAGGCCCACGACGCACCCACCGTGACAGATCCCGCCGAAGTCGGGTGGGGAGGGGAAGTCGGGTGGGGAGGGGAAGAGATGGCACCTGGTCCGGCTAGCGCGGCGCAGCCCGCCGAATCCTTCGGGGAGGGTTTCGGCGCCATGCTGGAGGCGGGCCCGGCTCATCGGCAAGAGCCGGCCAACCCCGCCGACACGGTCGTCACGACGAGCGACGTCGAGGAGGTGGTGCGGCGGTACCTGGTGCGGCTGCTCCGGCGGGTAGTCCCGGCGGCGGCACTGGTGCTGTGCCTGGCGCTGATCGCCGCCTACGCGTCGACCTCGAGCGGGCCGGGCACCAGCGCCGCCGCCGGGGGGTCAGCAGGGCTCGGTGACGGCGCAGGAGCCGGTGCCGTCACGGCGGCTGGCGCCGGCGCGGCTGGCGCAGGCGCGGCTGGTGCAGGGGGCGCAGGCGCA
>JAJZJT010000049.1 GCA_021809995.1 Actinomycetes bacterium | reverse complement strand
GCGCCGGGCCCACCGGGCGGGCTCGAGGAGCGCCCGGCCGGCCGGCGACAGCCAGGCCGCCAGGGCGTCCCGTGCCGCCCGGCCGAGGGGGACGAGCCGCTCCTTGTCGCCCTTGCCCCGGACCTTCACGAGGACCTCGGCGTCCGCCACGTCGGTGAGCGTCAGGCCGACCACCTCGGAGATCCGCGCCCCGGTGGCGTAGAGGACTTCGAGGAGGGCCCGGTCGCGCCGGTCGACCGCGGTCGTCCCCGTCACGGCGTCGAGCAGGCGGGCGACCTCGTCCTCGCCGAGCGCCTTGGGGAGGCGTCGGGGCACACGGACAGGCGCCAGGTCCGACGTCGGGTCCACGCGGCCCAGCCCCTCGTCGACGGCGAAGCGGTACCGCCCGCGCAGCACGCTCGTCCGACGGGCCACCGTGGCGGGGCTCAGCCCGCACCCCTTCAGCTCGACGACGTACCGCTCGACGTCGGCGATCGAGGCCGACGCCGGCGAGAGGCTCCTCGCCGCGCACCACGCCTCCCACGCCTCGAGGTCACGGCGGTACGAGCGCAGCGTGTTGGCCGACCGGCCGCGCTCGACGGCCAGCCACGACAGGTACTCCTCGGCAGCCCTCGACAGCGCCCCGTCCACGACCATCGCGGCGGGCGCCGGCTCCGTCGGTCCGCCCCTCGTCACCCCGCCCCGTCCGGGCCCGCCCGCCCGGCGAGCCGTCGACGGGCCAGGCCGACGCCGAGGATCGTCACGGCGTCGACGATCGTCCCGTCGTCGACGAGCCCGTCGAAGGCGTCCAGGGCGACCTCGACGACCTCGAGGTGCTCCTCTTCCACTCCCCGGCGCCCGTCGGCGACCGGCGAGAGCCCCGTGGCCAGGTAGACGGCCGTCTCCTCGTCGCAGAAGCCGGGGGTGTTGAGCGTCCGCACGAGGAGCTCGAGGTGCTCGGCGGCCAGGCCGACCTCTTCGGCCAGCTCGCGCCGGGCGGTCTCCTCGAGGTCCTCGCCAGCGACGTCGCGCGTCCCCGCCGGCACCTCGGCCACCCACCGGTCGACCGGCGCCCGGTACTGGCGGACGAGCGTCACCGTCCCGGCCGCGCCGACGGGCACGACGGCGACGGCCCCAGGGTGGCGGATGACGTCGCGTTCGAAGCGACGGCCGTCCGGGCCGGAGAACGCCGCCGTCACCGTCGTGACGACGTGACCTCGGTGGACGACCCGCTCGTCGAGGCGACGGAAGCCGCCGGCCACCCGGGGCGCCGCGTCCACCGCCGCCTCAGACCTCGAGCAGCCGGGGCGTCCGGCCCTCGGCGCGGTCCAGCGCTGCCCGCACCAGCTCGCGGAAGAGAGGGTGGGGCTGGTCCGGGCGGCTCTTGAACTCGGGATGGGCCTGGGTGCCCACCCAGAACGGGTGCCCCGGCAGCTCAACGAACTCGACGAGCCGCCCGTCCGGGGAGGTGCCCGAGCACACCAGCCCGGCGTCCTCCAGGTGCGGGCGGAAACGGGGGTTCACCTCGTAGCGGTGGCGGTGCCGCTCCGACACCTGCTCGGTGCCGTACGCCTTGGCCACCTGCGACCCCGGCACGAGACGGGCCTCGTAGGACCCGAGGCGCATCGTGCCGCCCTTGTCGACGACGCTCGCCTGCTCGTCCATCAGGTCGATGACCGGGGCGTCCGTGGTGGGGTCGAACTCGCGCGAGTTCGCCCCGGGCAGGCCGGCGAGGTGCCGGGCGACCTCGATGACCATCACCTGCAGGCCGAGGCACAGCCCGAGGAGCGGGATCTGCCGCGTCCGGGCGTAGCCGGCGGCGGCGATCTTGCCCTCGATCCCCCGCTCGCCGAAGCCGCCGGGGACCACCAGGCCGTCGAACTCGTCGAGGTGCCCGGTGTCGAGGAGGTCGGGGACGTCCGCAGCCTGGACCCACTCGACGTCGACACGCGCCCCCAGCTGGAACCCGGCGTGGCGCAGCGCCTCCACCACCGACAGGTAGGCATCTGGGAGGTCCACGTACTTGCCGATGATCCCGATGCGAACGGGCCGGTCCGCCGCGTCCACCTGGGCGACCAGGTGCTCCCAGCGGACCAGGTCGGCGGGATGGCTCGTCTCGTCGAGGTGCAACGTCCTCAGCACGTAGCGGTCCAGCCCCTCCTCGTGGAGGACCAGGGGGATCTGGTAGATGTTCGCTGCGTCCACCGCCGAGACGACGGCCTCGATGGGCACGTCGCAGAGGAGGGAGATCTTCCGCTTGAGGGCGTCGGAGATGAACCGGTCCGAGCGGCACACGATGACGTCGGGCTGGATGCCCCTGCTGCGGAGCTCGGTGACGGAGTGCTGGGTCGGCTTGGTCTTCTGCTCGCCGGTCGGACCGAGGTACGGCACCAGCGTGAGGTGCACGTAGCAGACGTTCTCCCGTCCGACGTCGCGCCGGAACTGCCGGATCGCCTCCACGAACGGGACGATCTCGATGTCGCCGACCGTGCCGCCGATCTCGACGATGACGACGTCGACGTCGTCGGTGCCGAGGGCCCGCACCCGGGACTTGATCTCGTCGGTGACATGGGGGATGACCTGGACCGTCTTGCCGAGATAGTCGCCGCGGCGCTCCTTCGCGATCACGGACGAGTAGATGAGCCCGGTCGTCGTGTTCGAGCCCTTCGACAGGTTCTCGTCGATGAAGCGCTCGTAGTGGCCGAGGTCGAGGTCGGTCTCACCACCGTCCTCGGTGACGAAGACCTCGCCGTGCTCGAAGGGGTTCATCGTGCCAGGGTCGACGTTGATGTACGGGTCGAGCTTGCACATCGTGACCCGGAGCCCCCGGCACTTGAGGAGCCGGCCGAGCGACGAGGCGGTCAGGCCCTTGCCGAGCGACGACGACACGCCGCCCGTGAAGAACACGTACTTCGTGGCCGAGCCGGCCCGCCCGGGTGCGGGGCCCTCGCTCGTCGCGTCACCTCCGGTGTCGTCGCGGGGCACCTCGTGAGGTTAGTGGAACCGCGGCGGACCCCCAGCGAACCCACCGCTCACCTGGACGAGCCGGCGCGTCCGAGCAGCTCGCGGGCGTGGGCGCGGGCGACCTCGCTGTCGGGGTCGCCCGCGAGCATCCGACCCAGCTCGAGCACTCGCGCCTCGCCGTCGAGCGCGGCGACCGTCGACACCGTCCGTCCGGACCGCTCCGCCTTCGACACGCTCAGGTGGCGTCCGGCCCGGGCAGCCACCTGGGCCAGGTGCGTCACCACGATCACCTGGGAGCGCTCCCCCAGTCGGGCCAGGGCGTGGCCCACGGCATCGGCGGCCCGGCCGCCGATCCCGGCGTCGACCTCGTCGAAGACCAGCACGCCGGCCGTCCCCCCGACAGCCAGGCGGACGGCGAGCATCGTCCGTGCC
Organism: Actinomycetes bacterium; assembly: GCA_021809995.1. Classification (GTDB taxonomy): domain Bacteria; phylum Actinomycetota; class Acidimicrobiia; order Acidimicrobiales; family RAAP-2; genus JAJZJT01. Next base: position 9,813 of record JAJZJT010000049.1, on the reverse strand, counting down.
AGCTCGCCTCCCGACGCTGCCTTGGCGAGCGGCAGGAACGGCTCGCCCCGGTTGGCAGCGAGCCGGAACACGACGTCGTCGGCCGGGCCCGGACCGTCCACGTCGACCACCAGGCGGGCACCCGCCATGGCCAGGCCCTGGAGGGTCCCTTCGACGGCTGCGGCCAGCTCGGGAGCGGCCCGGCGGCGCTCGGTCGCCACGACCGCCGCGGCCTCGTCGACCGCCCGGCGGGCTTCCGCCGCGGCCGCTTCGAGCTCGACGGCCCGCGCCGAGGCCGTCTCGAGCTGAGCGAGCCGGGCCCGGGCGCGCTCGAGCGTCGCCACCACGTCGTCGAGACCCGGCCCGTACTTGCGGCCGAGGTCGAAGAGGAGCTGGCGGCGACGGCGGACGTCGTCGAGCCGCGCCGGGTCGTCCTCGAAGGTCTCGCCGAGGCGTCGGAGCTCGGCGGCCACGTCGGACACCTCGGCCATGAGGCCCCGCAGCCGGGCCTCGACCCCGGCGAGTGCGCGGTGGCGGCCGAGGAGCCCGGACGCCTCCGCCAGCACGTCGGTGGCACTGGCACCGCCGGCTTCGACCAGCAGGTCGAGGGCCCCGGCGGCAGCCTGGCGGTGCTCGGCCACGCTGGAGAGCGCCTCCTCCTCGGCGGCGAGCGAGACGTCCTCGTCGGGCGACGTGATCGCCGCCGCGGCGATCTCCTCGACCTGGAACCGGAGCAGGTCGGCCTCCCGCTCACGCTGCGCGGCGTCGCCACCGAGGCCTGCCAGCTCCTCCTCGAGCCGCGCGAGGCGCCGGCGGGCCTCGAGGAGCGGGGCGGTGTCGACACGGCCGAAGACGTCGAGGGCCCGGCGCTGCGCCGACGCCGTGACGAGCGCGCGGTGCTGGTGCTGCCCGTGGAGCTCCACGAGATCGGCGCCGGTCTCCGCCAGCACGGCGACGGTCACCATCCGACCGTCGACCTCGGCCCGGGACCGGCCCGTGGCGGAGACGCTCCGGGCGAGCACCGTCTCGCCCTCCCCCGTCTCGTCGACAAAACGCCCTTCGACGACGGCCTCGGACGCCCCGGCCCGCACGGCGTCAGCGTCGGCCCGGCCGCCGAGGAGCAGGTGCAAGGCGTCGACGAGCAGGGTCTTGCCCGCACCCGTCTCGCCGGTGAGCACGTTGAGCCCCGCCCCGAAACCGACCGTCACGTCCTCGATCACGCCGAGGTCGCGCACCCTGAGGTCGGCGAGGAGGAACCGTCTCCCCCCGGTCACGCGGTCCTCCTCGTCGTCGCCCCCCGGCGTCGTCACCGGTCCGCGAGGTGGAACTTGGCCCGCAGGATGGCGTGGAAGTCGTGCCCACCGAAGGTCACGAGCCGGACGGGCGCGTCGGCCGCCGCGCACGTGACCGAGGAGCCCGGCTCGAGCGTGGCAACGGACACCCCGTCGAGCACCAGGACGGCAGGACGCGGCTCGAGGACGTCGAGGCGCACCCGCTCGGACGGGTCGAGGACGAGCGGCCGGTCGAAGAGCATGTGCGGCGAGACCGGGGTCATCACCAGCGCGCGTAGCCGGGGCGAGACGATCGGGCCACGAGCTGACAGGTTGTAGGCGGTGGATCCCGTCGGGGTGGCCACCAAGAGCGCGTCGGCAGCGAAGGTCACGAACGCCCGCTCGTCGATCGACGACGCCACCCGCACCGTGTGGCCGGGGACGGTCTTCTCGATCACCGCCTCGTTCAGGGCGAGCCGGGCCTTTGCCTCCTCGCCACCGGGGCCCGTGGCCACGACCGTGAGAGCCATCCGCTCCTCGATGCCATAGTCGCCGTCGACGAACCGCTCGAGGGCGCCGGGGAGGTCCCCGGGCTCGACCTGGGTGAGATAACCGAGGCGGCCGATCTTGACGCCGAGCACCGGCACGCCCTCCCCGGCGGCCAGCGACACCGCCCGCAGCAACGTCCCGTCACCCCCGACGCTCACGAGCAGGTCGGCGTCCTGGCCGAGCGCACCGTGGTCGCCGTCGACCACGCGCGCGACGTGGCCCCGCTCCTCGAGCCAGGTGACGGAGTGCTCGACCAGCGTTTGCGCCTCGGACCGTTCGGGATGGCTGGCAAAGGCGACGACGGCCACGCCGTCACCTCCCTTCTGCGCTCGGGCCGGCGCCGTGGACGGCGGTGACCGCCGCGTCCACGAGCGCCGCGACCGACGCGGGGCCCGGACCCGGACCCGCTCCGCCGCCAAGGGCGCGACGTGCATGCACGAGGAACTCGACGTTCCCGGAGGCGCCCGTGATCGGCGATGGCATGACCCCCATGATGACCGCTCCGTGGTCAACGAGCGAGGAGGCGACCGCGACGAGGGCGCGACGGTGCACCTCGGGGTCCGTCACGACGCCCCGCCCCCGGGACACCTCGGCCCGGCCGGCCTCGAACTGCGGCTTGACCAGGACCACCAGGTGCCCGCCCGGGGCGAGCGCCGTGCCGACCAGCACGGGGACGGCACGGGTCGCCGAGATGAAGGCGAGGTCGGCGACGACGACGTCGACCGGGGCGCCGCCGAGGAGCTCGAGGGTGAGCGACCGGATGTCGCACCGTTCGTGGCAGATGACCCGCGGATCGCGCCGCAAGCGCTCGTGGAGCTGGCCGTGGCCGACGTCGACGGCCACCACCGACGCGGCACCCCGCTGCAGCAGGCAGTCGGTGAACCCCCCGGTCGAGGCGCCGGCGTCGAGGACGCGAGCCCCCTCGACGGGCACGGCAAAGGCGGCCAGCCCCGCTTCGAGCTTCTCGCCACCGCGGCTCACGTAGCGGGGGCCCGGCCCCAGGACCTCGATGGGCTCTCCCCTGGCGACGAGCCGCGCCGCCTTGTCCGCGGGTGCACCCCCCACTGTCACCTGACCAGCGGCGACGAGGGCCGCCGCCTGCTGACGGCTGGTGGCCAGACCTCGTTCGACGAGCAACCGGTCGAGGCGTCGACGCTCCGGACCGCTCAGGCCGACGGTCCCTCCCCCGGGCCGCCGCCTTGCTCGCCGGCCGGCGCCGCCTGCTTCGCCGCGGTCTTCTTGGCCGGGGCGGCCTTCTTCGCCGCGGTCTTCTTGGCCGGGGCGGCCTTCTTCGCCGCGGTCTTCTTGGCCGGGGCGGCCGCTCCGCTCGATCCCCTCGAGGTTGTCGTCCCAGACCAAGCACCCCCCGCCCCGCCAGTCATGTCGGCGGACGACCGACCGAGCAACGTCGCGACCTGACGGGCAAGGTCCTCGACGCTGTGGACCCCGAGGGCGTCCAGCTGCGCCCGGACCTCCGAGCGCACCACTCCGATGAGGGCCTCGCTGCTCTTGCGGCTGCGGTCGATGAGCTCTTCGACCTTGGCCTGGGCCTCCTTGCGTTGCACCTCGCCGCTCCCCACGAGCTCCTGGACGAGCTCCTCGGCGCGCGCCCGGGTCATCTGCGAGAACGCCGCGCCCACGTCGAGATAGTGCTTCCAGGATCCGAAACCCTGTTGTCTGGCCATGGAGCCATGCTAGCAAGGGTGCTTGCTATGAGCAAGCAGACCAGGTCACACGTCGTTTCTGGCCGGTACCGGACCGCTGGACCTCATGACCCGACCAGCTGGTCCACGAGCGACGCAAAATCGGCGGCTCGATGGGCGACGGGGACCGAGCTCGATGCCCCCGCGGGGGTCACTCCCGAGTCGACGAGCGCGAACGGGACGCCCAGACGCTGCGCCAGCACACCGTCCGTACGCGGCTGGTCCCCCACCACAAGGCGGAGGCGACCGGCGTCCCCGAGCCGCTCCCGCACGAGCGAGGCGAGGGCGGCGTGCGGCTTGCCTGCCACCTCCGGACGCAGCCCGGACGCCGTCGCCACCGCTGCCAACAGCGAGCCGGTCCCCGGCAGCAGGCCCTCGGGGGTCGGGTGCGTCGGGTCCTCGTTCGTCCCGATCAACCGGCCGCACGACCGGGCCAGCGTCGCCGCCCGTGCCAGCACGTCGAAGTCGAAGTCGTGGGTCCACCCGACCACCACGGCGTCGACGGGAGGCTCAGCCACGACGGCCACGCCACGGTGCTCGAGTGCCTCCCGCACGCCGTCGCCGCCCACCAGCCCGGCACGCTGTCCCGCCTCGAGGAGCGATGCCGCGGCAGCTGCCGAGCTCAGGACGTCGGACGGCCCGGCGTCGACGCCCGCCCGGTACAGGCGGGCCAGCAGCTCCTCCGACGACGGCGCCGAGTTGTTCGTCACGAAGAGCACGTCGACCCCGGCACTCCGCAGGCGGGCCACCGACCCAGCGACGTCGCCGATCGGTGCTCCCGCCAGCCACACCACCCCGTCGAGGTCCACCACCCATGCGCCCCCGACGGTCGACGGCGCCCCTCCGGCTCCCGTCACCCGGGCTCGCCCGGCGCGGTCGTGGCGACCGTGCTCACGGGGTACCGCCGGGTCGACCGGGCCAGCTGGTCGGCCGACTCGAGGGCCCTGGCGATCAGCCACGACAGCGGTGGGCTGCCGGTCCCGTCGGTCTCGGTACCCTCACGTGCCCCTGGCGGCCCGGACCCGGTCATGCCGTCCGCGCCGGCAGGCAAGGACCCGCCGGTGGCGCCCACCAGGCGCTCGCCCGCCACGCGGGCGGCGCGCTCCCAGTAGGCCCGGAACATGCCGATGTCGAACGCCCCGTCCCGAAGGCGCGCCTGGTGCAGCAGGCGCTCGGGCGGTCGGCGGAGGTCGCGGACGAGGTGCAGCGCGGCGAGGGCCCGCAGTGCGTACCAGGTCGTGTCGACCTCCCACCACGTCAGGCCCTGCCGCACGGACGACGGCAGGTAGTGGTGGTTGTTGTGCCAGCCCTCCCCCCCGGCGAGCAGGGCGATCGGCCAGCTGTTGCGGCTCGTGTCTGCCGTGGCGAAGCGTCGACGCCCGGTGAGGTGGGCGAGCGAATTGACGGCGAACGTGGCATGCCAGAGCACCACCGTCGACGCGAAGAACCCGACGAGCAGGCCGCCGGGTCCCCCGACGACCCAGCACACGGCGGCGAGGACGACGGGCGGGACCAGATGGAACCGGTCGAGGAGCCGCAGCTCGGGGACGGCGGCGAAGTCGCGGACGGCGTCGAGGTCGGTGCGCTTCGTGCCCCTCGAGAGGATCCACCCGACGTGGCTCCACCAGAACCCGTCACGTGGCGAGTGCACGTCACCGTCCACGTCGGTGAAGCGGTGGTGGAGCCGGTGGTGCCCGGCCCACCACAGCGGGCCCTTCTGCATCGACGTGGTCGCGCCCACCGCGAGGACGAACTGCGCCACGCGGCTCGTCTTGAAGCTGCGGTGGGAGAAGTACCGGTGGTAGCCCGCCGTGACGAAGAACATGCGGACGACGTAGAGGGCAGCGAAGAGAACCCAGTCGGTCCACGTGACGGTGACGAAGAAGGCGGCGAACGGCGCCAGGTGGGCGACGATGAACGGCGTCGCCGACACCCAGTCGGTGCGGTCGCCTCGGTCCCTGGCTTCGGCACCGGCCTGTCGGCCCTTCTCACGCACGTCTGCGGCTCCCGGCACTGGCCTTCGTCAGGATCCCGGCCCCGGGCTCGTCGGGCCGCGGCACGGGTCGGGACCTGCCACCCATCGACGGTGGCAGACCCAGTCTACCTGGAGCCTCCGGAGGCTCCGGCGTGCCGAGCACGGTCCCAACCGAGCCGGTGGTCGCCGGCGGAGGACCGGCGGCGGAGGGCCGGCCCTGAATGGTCGCGGCACCGGTGCCCGCATACCATGAGCACATGTCCGATGTCGCCGTGCCCGGAGCCGCGTCCTCGCCTCGCTCCGCCGGGCAAGGAGCAGCAACCGTCTCGGGCCGTGCGGTCCGGCGGACCCCACGCTCGGCGTCTGCACCCGACCGGGCGATGCGCTGCGTGCTCGGCATCCGCAACTGCCCGGCCGTCGACGAGTCGGAGACCCACCGCATCTTCGGCACCTCGATCTTCCTGTCCGCGCTCCGGTGCTTGCTCAGCTACATCGTCTTCCCGATCGTGCTGCCGGTCGCCGGGCTCGCCTCGAGCGTCGGCCCCTACGTGGGCATCCCGGTCGGCGTAGCGGCACTGGTCTTCGACATCCTCGGTGTGCGGCGCTTCTGGCTCGCCGACCACCGCCAGCGGTGGGCCTTCACCTTCCTCTACCTGGCCGTGGCCTCCATGGTCACGGTGCTCCTGGTCATCGACATCGTCCACTTGGCCCACGGCTGACCCGTCGGGTCGCCCTGTCGATCGGACGCCCTGTCCCCTGTCGATCGGTCGCCCGCGAGGCTCCTGATCGCCCCGACAGCTCCCGCCCCGGGCAGAGCAGCCCGGCGGAGCGCCGGTCGGGAGCCGGGCGCGGCCTCAGCCCGAGCGTGCCGGTCCTGCCCGCGTCGACGGGCTCCGCGTGCTCGAGCCAGCCGTGCGGTGCCCCGACGACGCCGTGGCCGACCGGCTCGACCCCCCTGAGGCGAGCCCCTCTCCGCTCGTCAGCGAGGTGAGCGGCGTGGAACGGACGGACATCGTGATGAAGTCGCGGTTGGTCGGGCCGAAGTACCGGTCGACCGGGCGCACCATGTCGCTCAGCAGCTTCGTGCCGTTCACCGGCGACGCCGCCTGCCCGGGTGGCGGCGAGAAGCTGAAGAAGTTCACCCAGTCCGTGTTGATGTCGAACTCCATCGCCCGCACTGCACCGGCCCGGACCAGCAGGTTGGCCAGGGTCGTGATGTTGAGCCCGGGACCACCCACGTAGACAAGGGCCCCGTCGGCCGTCACGCCGAGGCCGGAGCGCCACACGTAGATCTGGTTCCCGAGCGTCGCGCCCCACACGGTGGTGTCGTTGGCGTTGAGCCCGGGCACCGGGGCCCCGTGGTCGACCAACAGGCTCAGGTTCTGCCGGACGGCCACCACCTGCGGGGTCATCGTCACGTTCGTTCCCCACGCTCCGACCGTCGCCGTGCCGTTGGCGTAGACGACGAACGACGCTGCACCGTTGCGAAGGGGGACGGCCGTCCGGCCGTCGAGGTAGAAGCCGCCGAGCGAGGCGCTCATCCGGAAGCCGGCGTTGAAGGCTGCAGTCAGCGTCTGGGCTGCGGCCGCCGAGATCGGTGCCGTGGGAGTCCAGTTCCCCGGTGTGCCCGGCGTCTGTGCGCCCGCGTACAGCTGGGCCCGCAGCAGCAACGGGTCCATCCAGACCACACCGGCCACCAGGCTCGTGTGGACAGGGTCGGGCCGCAGGTACGCCGCGTACATGGCCGCCTGTCCGTCGACCGTGCGACCGATGGGGTGCCACTGGCCCTCACCGGGCAACGGCGGCGACGCCAGCGGCACGATGTTCGGTGGAGGTGGGAGCTGGGGGACCGTCGGCACCGTGGTCGTCGTCGACCGCACGGGTGCGGGGATGGCGCCGGCGGGCGGGCGGCCACCCTTCGGTGGCGGGTTGTGCGAGTACCAGATGCTCTCGGTCCAGCGCACGAAGCCGCCGCCGCCGTGGCTGCGGACCCACTCGACGAACTGGATGGGCAGCGGCAGCGTGTTCGCGCTGGCCATGGACTGCCCGAGCGACACCCACACCGGCGTCATCGCCAGGAACACGACGAGCGACGTAACCGACTTCGGATGCCTCCCCATCCACGTGCGGCGCCCGAGGCGGCGCTCCCGCCTCCAGGCCCGCCGCGAGCGCACGGCCGCCCGGTGGCGCTCCCACCACGACGGGGCCGCGTGGGCACCACGGAATCGGACCGTCTGCATGCGCTCCAGTGTGCACCGTCAACCTGACGAGTCGGTGACGCCCCCCCCGACGGCTCCCGGTAACCTCGCGCGCACGGTGGCCTGGGAGCACGAGGACCTCTTCGGGGACGAGCCGTTCGTCCGGACCTGCGGGCGGTGCGGCGCGCAGACTCCGCCCCGGTGGTCCGAGTCGGCAAGCCTCGAGGAGGCCCGACGGCGAGGGTGGCGACGGGTCGCCGCCTCCGACCGACCCGGGGCGAGGCGTCTGGACCTCTGTGGCCGCTGCGCCGAGGAGGCCGGCTACGGACCGCCCCTCGCCCGCTGGTGGGACTGAGCCGGCCGACGGAGCACGAGCGCGGCGGTCAGCGGCCACCGTCGGGCGAGCTGGTCACGCCCGGCAACAGCGCCGACACGTGGGCGTCGAGTGGGACCGGCACGGGAGGCCGACGGCGTGGCGCACCCGGCTCACCCACGTTGACCCAGCCGAGCAGCCGCTCGTGGGCAGCGAGCCCGAAGGCCTCACGCACGGCACGCGTCTCGAGGACTGACGCGCTCTTCCAGACCGCCCCGAGGCCGATGGACGTGGCCGCCAGGACGAGGGCGTACCCCGTGCACGCCGCCGACGCGACCTGCTCCCACTCGGCCACGTTGGTCGCCGGGTCGGGTGCGGCGACCAGCACGACGGCGCACGGTGCTGCCGTCGCCTTCGCCCGCATCTTCGCCACCGCCGCACCGGGGACGTCATCGCCACGCTGTTCGAGGAGGCCGGACACGAGGGCGGCGCCGAAGCGCTCCTGCGCCGCTGCGCCGGAGACCACCACGAAGCGCCACGGACGCAGCCCGCCGTGGTCCGGGACCGTCGTGGCGACACGCAGGATGGCCTCGAGCTGCTCGGCGCTCGGCGGGTGGCCGTCGGGGGCCGGCGCCACACGCTCGGCGGTCAAGGCGGCGTAGCCCGCCCCGGTCGGCACACCGGACGCGGCGGTGCTCACCGGCCGGCGCTCCCCGACGCTGCCGGCCTGACCTGCCGAGTCGCTACGTCGAAGACCACGGCGCTGACCTCGGCGGTGTGCCGGAGGAACCGGCAGGTGCGCACCCGTCCGGCGCCTTCGGTGACGAAGGTGTCCACGTCGGCGAAGGACCCCGCCGACCAAGGGGCCTGCTCGCCGGCCCGTGCCGCGAGGTCCTCCCCAAAAGCGTTCTCGTCGAGCCCGCACAGCCCGCAGTCGGTGTGCGCCATGACGACCACGGCCCGAGTGCCCAACAAGGCCTGGGAGATGGCCAGCGACCGGAGCACGTCGTCGGTGACCACGGCACCGGCGTTCCGGATCACATGGGCGTCTCCGAGCTCCAGGCCGAGGGCGTCCAGCGGGTCGATGCGGGCGTCCATGCACGTGACCACGGCAACGTGCCGTGCCGGAACCCGTGGCGGGCCGGCGGTACCAGCTGCCGGGACGGAAGCGGTCTTCGGGTGGTCCTCGGTCATGAGGCCCACCTTGGCCGACGCGACGGGGAACCGGCAACCGGTACGCGCGCCGGTTCCGCACCTGGCCCCGATGGGCCCGGACGGTCTCGTCCACCTGCTCCGATCGCACGCGCAGGGCGGCGAGCGGCGCGCTCGGGACCCACGCTCGAGGCCACGCGCCCGGATCTGTTCCCGGGCCACCCTCTGACGGCAGTAGCGTGTCGGCCGGTATGGCCCACCGCATCGACATCGAGCTGACCGCACAGGTCTCCCCCGAGGCGTGGACGTGGCGCGCCGCCGGAGCCCGCCAGCCCCGTGGCACCGTCGCCGCCGCGCTCGTGCCTGGTGGCACCCCGCCCGGCGCCGTGCTGCGCGCCGAGGTCGAGACGACCCTCGACGGGACCACCGTGCTCGCCCTGACGCCCAAACGGCCCAAGGAGGACGAGCGCCCGGCCGGTCGGATCGAGGTCCTCGGCACGCCGCGCTCGGGGCCCGACGTCAACGTGGTGCTGGCGCCCAAGGGACGGGGCGAGCGACGCGGTGGCCGGGCCCGGGGCGACGCGGGGGACGCTCGGCGTCGCGGGCAAAGTACCGGGCGCACCGACGGCGGGCGGGGACGACCCGGCACCGACGGCGGGCGGGGACGACCCGG
>JAJZJT010000048.1 GCA_021809995.1 Actinomycetes bacterium | reverse complement strand
CGACCACGTGGTCGTCGACGGAGATGATGCGCGGCAGCTCAGCCATGGGCGGCAGTGTACCCGGCGTTCTGACGGTGTGTCAGGTGATGGCCGCTCTCCCGCCGCTCTCCCGCCGCTCTCCCGCCGAACCGCCACCCGTCAGACCATCGCGACGCCGCCGTTCGGCCGGATCACCTGCCCCGTCACGAACGACGAGGCGTCGGAGGCGAGGTAGAGGACCGCGGCGGCGATGTCCTCGACCTCGCCGATGCGGCGGAGCGGGGCGTGGCGTCGCAGGGGCTCGACCACCGCGTCGCGCATCGCCTCGTCCACGGTCCCGTCGGGTCGCACGAAGTACCGGCCGGTCATGCCGGTGAGGACGAACCCCGGGGCGACGGCGTTGGCCCGCACGCCTGCCCGACCGACCTCCACGGCCAGGGACCGCGTCATCTGGACGACGGCAGCCTTGCACGCCGCGTAGGCGGAGATGCCCGGGCTCGGCGCGTCGGCGGCAGCCGACGACGCGTTCACGATGCTCCCCCGTCCCTGCGCCACCATGGCCCGGGCCGCCGACTGGCACCCGAAGTAGACACCCTTCAGGTTGACGGCGAGGATGCGGTCGAGGTCCTCCTCCGCCGTGTCCACCATCGGACCCTCGACCATGATCCCGGCGATGTTGCACCAGATGTCGAGCGAGCCGTGCCGCTCGACCGTGCCGGCGGCGGTGCGCTCGACGGCGTGCCGGTCCGCCACGTCGAGGCCGACCACCTCGGCCGACCCACCGGCAGCCGTGATCCCCTCGGCAGTCGCCTCGGCGGAGGAGGCGACCACGTCCGCGCACACCACGTGGGCCCCGGCGCCGGCGAGCGCCTCTGCGCTGGCACGGCCGATCCCGCTGCCCGCTCCTGTGACGACGGCCACCCGACCGTCGACCCGGAAGGCACCGGCGAGGCCGAAGGCGTCCACCGTCGACTCGGTGCTCACACGACCGGCCCGGACGGTTCGTCGCCGGGGACCGCGTCCGGGGGGTCGGCAGCCACGGCGGCGGCACCGGAGTGCTTGAGGGACGCGGTGAGGACCTTCACCACGGCTGCGGCGATGCGCTTGTGGCCCTCGTCCCCCGGGTGGAGGCCGTCCTCGAGGTGCTCCTCGCCGATGACCGTCGCTCCCTCGACGAGGGTCAGCCGGTCGTCGGCGCCCATACGCTCGCGCACGACCGCCTCGATGGTGGCGCGGATGTCACCGAGGGTGGACCCGAGGCGGTTGGGGACGCGCTCTGCGTCGGGGCGCACGAGTGGGCTGATGACCACGAGGGGCACCCCGGGGTGGCCGGCCCGCACGACGTCGAGGAACCCGTCGAGGTTGGCCCTCACCATGGCGACCGAGTGCGGGGTGCGGGTCCAGCAGTTGGCACCCACGGCGATCGTCGCGATGTCTGCCGGCAGCTCGGCGAGGTGCTCGGCGGAGACGATCTCGCCGCGTGCCGCCCCCGCGTACCCGAGGTTCACGAGGTCGAGGCCGGCCTTGCGAGCGGCGATGGCCGTCCACGCCTGGGATGGGCTCGACGCGATCCAGCCCTGGGTCATCGAGTCGCCGTAGGCCAGCCAGCGCGGCAGCGCGGGTGCCGGCTGGATGTCGCCACCGACCGGGCTGACGGAGAGGACGATGGGTTGCATGCCCTCGGGGAGGTAGACGGTGGCCGGGCGGTCGGAGGCGTCGGCCCCGAGGGCGAGGCGGACCATGCCCTCACCCAGGACGGCCTCCTCCTCGCACACCTTGTGCCCGTTACGCCACACCGAGAACGTGATGCCTGCGCCCTCGCCGCGGTAGCCGAGGTTGCCGGTGGTGGTCCGGTAGCCCACGTCGACCGCCTCGGCGTCGCCGACGAGCTCGAGCCGGACCCCGACCGGGACCAGCGACGCGTGCCACACGTCAGCGGGCAACCGGGCGGTGTCGGACGGATTGGCGCGCGGGTAGGCGATGTCGCCGTACGCCGGGTACGGGGCGCCCCGGAGGAACGGTTCGGGCTGCTCGGGCCGGGGGCTCACCGAGGCCGACCCCCGTGGGTGGGATCGCCGTCGACGCTCACCCCCGGTTTCCCGTTCGCCGGTCCCCCGTTCAAACTGCTCACCTGGTTCGCTCCCCGACGCCGCGCTCTCCGGCATCCGTCCGAGTGCTCGTGCTCGCGGACCGTCGTACCCACGGTACCGCTCGCCGGCGAGCTCGACCACGAGCCCCGGACCGACGCGTGCGCCATCCTGTCCATCGGCGCGTGGGTGGCCTAGCATGAGCCGCCGTGAGGTCGCCGACCCGGCTCGTTGGGCTTCGGGACGCGCTCCGTCGGGCCGCGGGCTCGTCGGTCGCTCCCATAGCCGTCGCCGTGGTGGCCCTCGCCGCCCCCGTCGTCGCCGCGCCTCCCGCTGGCGCGACAGCGGCGCCCGGCGCCCCGCGACCCCAGATCTACCAGGGTGGCGGCGTCATCGGCTTCGGCGACGCCCAGGCACTTGCCACGGTGCCCCCGACGACTCCGCTCAATTCGGTGATGGTCGCCATCGCCGCCGTCCCCGGCTCCGCGTCCAGCACCGGACAGGGCTACTGGCTCGCCGCGGCCGACGGTGGTGTCTTCACCGCGGGCGATGCCGGCTTCTACGGGTCGCTCGGCTCGCTCCCGCTGGTCGGTCCGGTCGTGGCCATCGCCCCTACGCCCGACGGCAAGGGGTACTGGCTGGCCGCGATGGACGGTGGCGTCTTCTCCTTCGGTGACGCCCAGTTCTACGGCTCGATGGGCGGCCATCCCCTGGACGCCCCCGTGGTGGGCATGGCAGCGACCCCCGACGGCAGGGGGTACTGGCTGGTGGCTCGTGACGGTGGCGTCTTCTCCTTCGGTGACGCCCAGTTCTACGGCTCGATGGGCGGCCATCCCCTGAACGCCCCGGTGGTGGGCATGGCAGCGACCCCCAACGGCAGGGGGTACTGGCTGGTGGCGGCCGACGGCGGCGTCTTCTCCTTCGGAGACGCCCAGTTCTACGGCTCGATGGGCGGGCAAGCGCTGGCCGACCCGGTGGTGGCCATGGCGGCGACCCACGACGGCGGCGGCTACGTCGAGGTGCTGAGCAACGGGGTCGTCTACACGTTCGGGGACGCCCGGCCGTTCGGCTCGCTGGCCGGCGGCTACGGCGGCAACCCCGCGGACATCCCGCCGATCTCAGGCGTCGCCCTCACTCCGGACGACGGCGGCTACTGGCTGCTCGAGCCCGACGGCTGGAACTACCGGTTCGTCAACCCGAGCTCGGCCACGTCCCCGACGGGTGCGGCGATCACGTCCATCGCCGACACCCAGGTGCGCAACGACCCCGTGGCCGGTTACTTCTGCAATCCGTACGGCCCTTGCGAGGCGTGGTGCTCGCTGTTCGCCACCTGGGTGTGGCGCCAGGCAGGCGTGCCCATCCCCTCCTACGCGTTCACGGGCGACATGTACTACTGGGCCCAGTCGCACACCACCGTCCTCCCGCCGACGGCCGCGCCGGTGGCCGGTGACGCGGTCCTCTTCGGGACGGGCCCGTCGTCGGTCGCCACGTCGCTCCACGTCGGCCTCGTCGCGCAACGGTGGCCGGACGGCGCCATCGTCGACGTCGAGGGTGACTCGGGGCCGGCGCCCAACGGGTCGCTGGCCGTGACGATCAACGGGCCTTACCTGCCCTCCGAGTCGGCGGCCGTCAACGGGATGCCCATCTACGCCTACGCCGTGCCCTGACCCCGGCCTGAGCTTCCGGCCACGTTCCGGGGCCGCTGGCTCATGGCACGACGCCAGCCGAGCTCGACGCGGCGCCGGCCCGGTCGACCAGGCGTCTGAGGAGGAGTGACCGGTGACGGGCGGGCGGCCCCCACGCCTCGACGAGGGCCCACACGCGCTTGAGGTAGAGGTGGAGGTCGCACTCCCACGTGTACCCGATCGCCCCGTGCACCTGCAGCGCCGTCCGGGCGGCCGTGGCGGCCGCGTCGCCGGCCGCCGACTTGGCGACGCTGGCGGCGAGGCCGGCCTCGGGCATCGAGCGATCCAGCGCCCACGCCGCCGCGTAGACGGTCGGACGGGCGAACTCGAGGGCCACGCGCGCGTCGGCGAGGAGGTGCTTGACCGCCTGGAAGCTCCCGATCGGCCGGCCGAATTGACGCCGGTCGAGCGCATAGGCGGCCCCCATGCCCACCAGGCGGTCGGCCAGCCCCACCAGCTGCGCCGCCGTCGCCACCGCGGCGCGCTGGGCGAGCGCCTCCCAGGCGGCGCGCCCGGCGTCGCCGTCGAGGAGCACGTCGGCGTCGGCTGGCTCCCAGGTGACCCGGCCGAGGCGTCGGGTGGGGTCGAGCGACGCCACCGGCTCGACGTGGCCCTGGGCAGGGACGGCGTGCACCTCCACGCCGGCACCTCCCGGCTCGGGCACCGCCGCCACGACGAGGTCGGCCGCCGAGGCGTGGGGGACGAGATCGCACACGGCGGGGTGGCCGGGTGCACCGTCCGCCGGCGACGGGGCCACGGCCACCCGGATCGCTCCCGTGGCCACCGCGCTGGCCAAGGGGAGTGCGCCCTTCCCGGTCCCGGACGCGGCACCGAGCGCCCCGGGGACGATATCGGCGAGGAGCGGCGTGACCAGTGCCGCCGCTTCGGCGAGGGGCTCGGGGAGGGCGGCGCTGCCGGCCTCCTCCAGCAGTGGGGCCAGGTCGCACAGGCCGAGCCCGAGCCCGCCCGCTTCCCCGGGGGCGGTCAGACCGACCACGCCGAGCTCCGCCAGGGCGCGCCACCGCTCGTCGCCCGCCGAGGGGTCCAAGAAGGCGGCGCGCACGTCGGCCGGGCCGCACGTCGCCTCGAGCAGCCGCCGCAGCGTGGCCCGGAGCTCGAGCTGCTCGTCGGTGAAGGCGAAGTGCACGATCTGCCCCGGTCAGTGGCGAGGCAGGCCGAGCAGGCGCTCGGCGACGACGTCTCGCTGGATCTCGTTGGTGCCGGCGTAGATGGGCCCGGCGAGCGCGAACAGGAAGCCGTCAAGCCACCTGCCCGGGGCCGAGGGGCCGCACCGCTCGGCGGCGGGGCCGAGCAGGGCCAGCGCCGCCTGGTGCACGGCGAGGTCGGTCTCGGACCAGTGGATCTTGTTGGCGCTGGCCTCGGCTGCGACCGAGCCTCCTCCGAGCACCTTGGTCGCGGTCCACAAGGTGTGGAGCCGATAGCTCTCGGCGGCGACCCAGGCCGCCGCCACGGCGTCGGCGACGAGCGCGGCGCGTTCGGGATGGCGTCGCTGCACCTCGGCGTAGAGCTCGACGAGGCGTCGCGCCGCCTCCGTGTAGCGGGCCGGGCTGCGCAGGGAGAGGCCCCGTTCCGAGCTGGCAGTGGCCATGGCCACCCGCCAGCCGTGGCCCACCCCGCCGAGCACCTGGTCGTCGGGGACGAAGACGTCCTCGAAGAACAGCTCGGCGAACCCCGCCTCGCCGTCCAGCTGGGGAATTGGACGCACGGTGACGCCCGGCGACGACAGGTCGACGAGGAAGTACGTGAGGCCGTGGTGGCGTTCGGCCTCCGGGTCCGTCCGGAAGAGCCCGAAGCACCACTCGGCGAAGGCGCCCCTCGATGCCCACGTCTTCTGGCCCGACAGGAGCCAGCCGTCGTCCCCTGGCGCCCGGAGGGCACGGCTGCGGATACCGGCGAGGTCGCTACCGGCGTCGGGCTCGGACCAGCCTTGGCACCAGACCTCGTCGGCCCGCGCCATCGAGGGCAGGAACCGGGCCTTCTGGGCGTCGGTCCCGAACTCGAACAGGGTCGGGGCGAGGAGGAAGATGCCGTTCTGGCTGACCCGGGCCGGCGCGCCGGCGGCCCAGTACTCCTCCTCGAAGACGAGCCACTCGGCCAAACCGACGCCGCGTCCGCCGTACTCTTCGGGCCACGACACGACCGACCAGCGCGCGTCGGCCATCGTCCGCTCCCAGGCCCGGTGGGCGGCGAAGCCGTCGGCCGTGTCGAGCGAGGGGAGCGAGCCCGGTGACGGGACGTGCTCGGCGAGCCAGGCGCGAGCCTCGGCGCGGAAGGCGGCCTCCGCCGCCGAGTCGTCCAACGTCATGCCGTCGACCATGGCCTGAGAAATCTGACACATCGCCAGATTTTCGGCAACTGGCGCCGGTGGGCAAGAATGACGCTATGTCAGATGCCGTGATCGTCGACGCCGTCCGGACCCCCGTGGGCAAGCGCAACGGGCGTCTGTCGGGGTGGCATGCCGTCGACCTCGCCGCCCAGCCGCTGCGGGCGCTGGTCGAGCGCAACGACCTCGACCCGTCCCTCGTCGAGGACGTGGTCCTCGGGTGCACCATGACGGTGGGCGAGCAGGCCATGAACATCGGGCGGAACGCCGCGCTGGCCGCCGGGTTCCCCGACACGGTGCCGGGCACCACGGTGGACCGGCAGTGCGGTTCGGCCCAGCAGGCCGTTCACTTCGCCGCTCAGGCGGTCCTGGCCGGCGCGATGGACGTGGTGGTGGCTGGCGGCGTCGAGGCGATGAGCCGGGTCCCGATCGGGTCGACGACGGCGCACGGGCCCGGCGACGCCTACGGCCCCACCTTGCACGACCGGTACGACCTCGTCCACCAGGGCCTGTGTGCCGAGGAGATCGCCCGCCGATGGTCGATCACCCGCGAGGAGATGGACCGCTACGCCTTGCGTTCGCACGAGCTGGCGGCTCGGGCGACGGCCGAGGGGCGCTTCGACCGCGAGCTCGTCCCGGTGGCCACCCGCCGTGCCGAGGTAGCGGACAGGGTGGCCGTGGCCGGGACCGACCAGGGTGACCCGGCGGGCGAGGGACCCCTCGCCCACGACGAAGGGGTCCGTGGTAGTTCGACGTACGAGACGCTCGCCGGTCTCGCCCCGTGCTTCGTCGAGGGCGGCAGCGTCACCGCGGCGAGCTCCTCGCAGATCTCGGACGGCGCCGCCGCCGTGCTCGTCATGAGCGAGGAGCGGGCCTCGGCGCTGGGGTTGACGCCGCGGGCGCGGTTCCACACCTTCGCGGTCGCCGCCAACGACCCGGTCATCATGCTCACCGCTCCCATCCCGGCGACGAGCATGGTGCTGGCAAAGTCGAAGCTCTCGCTCGACGACATCGACCTCGTCGAGATCAACGAGGCGTTCGCGTCGGTCGTCCTGGCGTGGGAGAAGGAGCACCACCCGGACATGTCCAAGGTGAACGTGAACGGCGGCGCCATCGCCATTGGTCACCCGACCGGGTGCTCGGGCGCCCGACTGCTCGCCACGCTCCTGTGCGAGATGGAGCGGACGGGCGCCCGCTACGGCCTCCAGACGATGTGCGAGGGCGGCGGGCAGGCGAACGCCACCGTCATCGAGCGTCTCGGCTGACGACGAGGGCCGGCGGTGCCTCCGGGCACGGCCGGGAGGCGGGAGGCCGCGAGCGGGGAGGAGCCGGGGTGCGTGGGAGCCGGCCTCCTTCGGAGGGCCCGTCAGCCGGCGAAGCGGAGCTGGGCCTGGTCGGCGAGCGTCGGACGGGCCAGGAGGTAGCCCTGGTAGAGGTCGCAGCCGAGCGCCGTCACCCGTTCGAGCTGCCGGGTCGTCTCGACGCCCTCGGCGAGGACGGTGAGCCCGAGCGCCTTGCTCATCTGGACGATGGCGGCGACGATCGCCTCGTCGTGCTCGAAATTGCCGAGCCCGTCGACGAACGAGTGGTCGATCTTCAGGATCTTCACCGGGAACCGCTTGATCTGGGCGAGCGACGAGTAACCGGTACCGAAGTCGTCGATGGCGAGCCCGACGCCCATCTCGTGGATGCCGCCGAGGACGGCGATGCCGGCGGAGGTGTCGCTCATCAGCATGCTCTCGGTCACCTCCATCACGAGGGCCTCGGGCGGGAGGCCGGTCTCGTCGAGCACGGCAGCGATGGTGCCGAGGAGGTCGGGGTCGTTGAGCTGCTGGGCCGACAGGTTGACCGTCATGTAGGCGTCGCCCGCCCCCGGCAGCTCGCGGCGCCACTGGGCCATCGTGGTGCACGCCTTGCGGAGCACCCAGCGACCGAGCAGGTTGATCAGGTCGGTCTCCTCGGCGTACGGGACGAACTCCGAGGGCGGTAGGAGGCCTCGGGCCGGGTGGAACCAGCGCACGAGTGCCTCCATCCCGACGATCCGGTCGTCGTCGACCGCAGCGATGGGCTGGTAGTGGACGCTCAGCTCGTCGCACTCGATGGCGCGGCGGAGGTCCTCGTAGAGCTCGAGGCGAGCCACCTGCGGATGGTGCACGGCGGCATCGAAGACGGCGACGCGGTTGCGACCACGTTCCTTGGCGTCGAACATCGCCAGGTCGGCCCGTTGGAGGAGGTCCTCGGGGCTCCCGTCGTCCGCGTCGCCCACGAAGACGACCCCGGCGCTGGCCGTGAGGGCGATCTCGCGCCCGAGCGACACCGTGACGGGCTCGGCCAGCACGCGGCACAGCTCCTGGGCGAGGGCCACGGCCATCTCGCCGTCGACGACGTTGCGGCAGACGACCATGAACTCGTCGGCGGCCAGCCGGCTGACGATGTCGCCGCCCCGCACGGCGGCCTTCAGCCGGTTCGCCAGGCCGACGAGCACTTCGTCGCCGATGGCGTGCCCGAGCGAGTCGTTGACCATCTTGAAGCGGTCGAGGTCGAGCGACATCACTGCCGCGCCCACGCCGTGGCGGCGTGACGTGAGCAAGGTCTGGCCGAGCTGCGTGAGCGCGAAGGCGCGGTTGGTGAGCCCGGTCAGCTGGTCGTGGTAGGCGAGCCAGTGGAGCTGCGCCTCGGCGGCCTTGCGCTCGGTGATGTCCGTGAACGAGCAGACGACCATCGATTGGTCGCAGCCCTCCTCGGGCGAGAGCACGCGCGCGCTCATGAGCAGCCACTGCCGTCGGCCGCCGTCGCCGATGACCCCGACGACCACCTCGTCCTGCGGCTGGCCGGTGGCGAGGGCGAGCTCGTGGGGGAAGGCGGGACCGGGCAGGGGCAGGCCGTCGCCCCGGATGGCCATCGACTTCCCGGCGAAGACGGTGTGACCGTGGTTCGTGCTCAGCCGGTCCCCGAGGATACGGGCCGCGGCGTCGTTGCTGGCGCACACCGTTCCGTCGGCGTCGAAGACCACGATCCCCTCGCTGAGCGACGAGACGACGGCGCTGTAGCGCTCCTCGGCAGCCCGGCGGCCCGCCTCGGCGCGGCGAGCGTCCGTCAGCTCGGTGCAGACGACGACCCACCCGGTGGGCTGGCCGGCCGAGTCGAGCAGTGGGTCGAGCGACACCCGGACCTCGATGCGGGCCCCGTCGCGGCGGACGTGGACGCGTTCGCCGCGTTCGATGACCGACGCGCTGTCGGACTCCGACCCGCTCACGATCGAGACCAGCGACCGGCCGACGACCTCCTCTTCGGACCAGCCGTAGATCGTCTCGGCCGCCTCGTTCCAGCTGTCGATGTGCCCGTCGCTGTCGATGCCGATGATGGCGTCCGACACGTGGGCGACCAGGCTGGCCCGGTAGCGGGCGGCCGCCTCGGCCGCCCGGCGCTCGGACAGGTCGCGCATGATGACCTGGTGGGCGGGTCGCCCGTTCCACGTCGTGAGGACGCTCAGGACGTCCATGTAGCGAACCTTGCCGTCGAGCCCGATGATCCGGAGATCGCCGTGCTCGGCGATCTGGCCGTGCTCGCGCAGCTGGCTGATGCGTTCTGCCACGCCTCCCATGTCGTCGGGGTGGACGAATGCGCTGACCGGCCAGCCGTAGCACTGCTCCATGGTCTCGGCCCCGACGGCACGGACGGCGGCCGGGTTGCCGTAGACGAGGACCCCGTCCTGGTGGACCACGATGACGTCCGGGCTCAGGTCGGTGAGCAGCTGGAAGCGGTCGGCGATGTCGCCGAAGGCGCGATTGACCTCGTTCTGGCGCGAGATGTCGACGACCACGCCGATGTACCCGGCCCGCCCGCTCGTCGCCAGGCCTGCTTGCGTCGGGCCGCCCTCCACGTCGACGACCGACGCGCGGACGATCACCTCGTGGGGCACGCCGTCGGGATCGGTGACGATGACGCGCAGGTCGTAGTCGTCCGAGACGGCACCGGCACGGACCGAGGCGAGGACCGGTTCGACGAGCGCGTCGCCGAGGGAGGCCACCGGGCGCGCCTCGCTCGGTCCGCCCACGGCGAAGCCGACGGCGTTCTCGGGGAAGCCGAAGAAGGCCTCGACGGAGGACGACCACCGCACGGCGTCCTCCTCGTCGTCGTAGAACCAGGCCAGTGAGTTGACGGCGTTCGGGTCGATGACGTCGATCCACGGGAACGGGGACGGCACACCCGAGCCACGGTGCCTGGGCAGTACCGGCTGATCGGACGCGGCCGTGCTCACGACCTCCTCGCGCACTTCGTCCCCCGGCTGCTTTGTGGCCACGACTGACCTTCGGCGTGTTCGGGCTGGTTCTTTAACACCGTGCTCAGGTAGTGCGACGGCGCGCTCGGGTGGCACGGAGCGCGCATACCACGTCTCAGCGGGCGGAGGTCGCTGGCCCATCGACGACGACGACCGCGTTGAGGCCGCCCATGCCGATAGATGACTTGAGCTCGAGCCCCGGCTCGCGCATCGTGCTGCCATCGACCAGGCGGGGGTGGCCCGGTGCGACCCGCGGCGGAGCGGGGATCGTTCCGCTCTCGTACGAGAACAGAGTGGCCAGCAGCTCAACGGCACCGGCTGCCGCCTGGCAGTGGCCGGTGAACGGCTTCATCGAGTAGATGCCGTGGGCATCGGGGAACAGCTCGTCGAAGATCTGCCCCTCGGCGGCGTCGCACTGGGCTGTCCCCGGGCCGTGGGCGTTGATGTAGCCAACCTCGGCCGCTTCGACCCCGGCGTTCTCGAGCGCCAACGTGAAGGCGCTGCGCACCTGCGCGAGGTCGGGAGCGATCGTGATCGGGTGGTACGCATCGTGGGTCATCGCGCCTCCCAGGACCCGGCCGTATGCACCGGTTGCGTCCGCCGACAGCATCATCGCCACGGCCGCCTCGCCACCCACGAAGCCCCGGCTGCCTTCCTGGAAAGGCCGACAGGCGTCCAGCGGGGGGCGGTCGAGCACGGCGACGCCGAGGTCGGAGAACCACCGGAAGTTCTCGACGATCCCCGACAGGTCCGTGGCGAGCAGCAGGACGTCCGTGGCGATGTTGTTGTCGAGCCACGACTTGGCGGTCAGCAGCCCGGCGTTGCCCGACGAGCACATTGCGGAGACGGACAGCACGGGGCCGTTGAACGCGTTCTCTTTCATCACCATGGTGATGACCGTCGAGGGCATCAGCTGGACCCACCGACGCGGGCTCGTCCGCTTTCCCTCGAAGCGGTAGAAGTCGCGCCACATCTCGACGTCCCCGAGGACCATGCTGTGGACGATGCCCACGACCGGCCCGGGCCGCCAGCCGCGTTCGCGGGCGTCCGCGATCGCCTCACGCGCGGCGAACCGCAGTGCCCGCGTGTAGCGGCTGGGACCGTCCGGCTCGTCGTCGGAGCTGCGAATGACGGCGGCGTAGGCCGAGCCTCCCTTGATGAACTCGCCGAACCCCGTGGCGAGCCGGACCGCCGACTCGCCCGTTCGGAACCCGTCCCAGATCTGCTTGCGTCCCCAGCCGTAGCCGGTGACGGCGCCCACCCCCGTGATCGCCATCGGCGTGTCGCGGCCCCGGCGTGCTCGCCTGTCCCGGCGTGATCGCCGTTCGCGGAACGGGGGCGGGTCGTCGTCGGCGCCCTTGAACACGTCGGGTACCTCGATCTCGCCGAGCGACGGGCCCGCGGCAGGGCGGCGGACGTCGGGCTGCGGACCGCGGTCGGGCATCGGACCTCCCAGGCAGTGCGTCGCGGCTCCGCTGCCCCCCCGGAACCCGTTCGGCGTGTACCGCCAGCACGGTACGCGGCCGTTCGGGACGTGTCGAGGTTTGTCGCCAGAACCGCGCAGAAGGCGAGTAGGGCGTCACGCGACGTGACCGATGCCGGGGGTGACGTGTCGGGAAGGGCGACAGATGCGCGCCGCTGCGCTCACGCTCCGTGTCCGGAGCCACTCGCCCCCTCGAGGTGTCGGAGCACGGCGCTCGCGCCGGCGACGACACCGTGCACCACTTCCGCGACGGTGGGAAGCGTGTCGAGCTCGCCGACCACCTGGCCGGTCGGGAGGATACCGGCCTCGATCCGTCCGTCGACGAGGGCGGCGCGCGTCATCATGGGAGCGTTGGCCGCCATGATGACTTGGGACCAGGTCAGCTCGGCGGTGCGGCGCAGAGCCCAGCCCTCGCGAAGGAGGCCGGCCAGGGTCACCCCTGTGTCGCGTCGGAAGTCGTGGGCGTTGGCGAGCGAGCGGACGAGGGACCGGACCGGTCCGGCCCGTTCGAGCCGGTCGACCACCGCGGTGCGGACCACCCGCTGGGGAACCCCGTCCACGGCGGTCGAGACGACCGTGCCCGTGACGGTCGTCTCGAGATAACGCTGCTTGACGGCATCGGGAACGCGGCTCTCCTGGGTGAGCAGGAACCGGGTCCCCATGGCGATCCCCTGGGCACCGTACGCAAGGGCGGCGACGAGGCCGCGCCCGTCGAAGAAGCCGCCGCCGGCCACCACCGGCACGGTCGTGCCGACGGCGTCGACGACGGAGGGCGTGAGCAACGTGGTCGGCACGGCTCCGGTGTGCCCACCCCCCTCGGCACCCTGGGTGAGCACCGCGTCGGCGCCCCACCCGGTGACCTTCTCGGCATGGCGCCGAGCGCCCACGGTGGGCAGCACGAACAGGCCGGCCTCGTGGCACCGGTCCACCAGGTCTCGTCCGGGAGCCTGGGCGAAGCTGGCCACCCGGACCCCCGCCTCGGCCATGGCGTCGATCCGCCGTTCGACGTCCTCGACGTCGGTCCTGAGGTTGACGCCGAAGGGCCGGTCGGTCCGGTCGCGCACCTCGGCCATGGCGTCGACGAGCTGGCCGAGCGACAACGTGGCCGAGGCGAGGACGCCGAGCCCGCCGGCCCGGGCCGTCGCGGCGACGAGGCGCGGCCCGGCGACCCAGCCCATCCCCGTTTGGACGACGGGGAGCTCGACGCCGACCGCCGAGCAGAACGGCGTCCGCAAGGCGGGGTGCACCTCGCCGGGAAAACCGGTGTCGCCCCCGGTTGGAGGCACCCCGACCGCTTCGCCGGCCCCGCCCGCCCCGCTCACCCCGCCCACCCCG
>JAJZJT010000047.1 GCA_021809995.1 Actinomycetes bacterium | reverse complement strand
GCCGCGAAGTCGGTGGCTTCGAGGACGGCGTGGACCAGCGTGCCGAAGGCGGTCCCCGCCGGAAAGGCGGCGAGACCGCCGGGCTCCGGTCCGT
Source organism: Actinomycetes bacterium (assembly GCA_021809995.1). Lineage (GTDB taxonomy): Bacteria > Actinomycetota > Acidimicrobiia > Acidimicrobiales > RAAP-2 > JAJZJT01. The sequence goes on along the minus strand of JAJZJT010000047.1, from coordinate 13,260 downwards.
CTCCGGGCCCGCCGGGCTCGGAGCCGCGTGGGGCCCCGGACCCCGCCTCGTCGGCGCCGTCGTCGGGCTCGTCCGTCGCGCCACGGTCTTCGCCGCTCGGGTCTGCGGGCTCGCGACCGACCGGCGACGCCGCCACGAGCGACGAGAACGACCAGCGGTGGGTCGACCGCTCCAGCGTGCGACCGAGCGTGGCGACGGCGAGCGGGCGGGCGGCCTCGGGCTCGTCGCGGTACGCCGGGGCCGGCACCACGTCGACGGGCCCGATGACGTCCGCCCCGAGGAGGCCGCCGGCCGCCGTCACCACGGGAGCGAGGGCGTCGCGCGCTGACGGTCCGTCGACGGGGAGGGTGACGGGGTCGGCGACGAAGCACGACGGGTCGACGCCGTCGCCGGTGCGTCCGAAGAGGACCCGGGCCAGCCCGGTGCGGTCGGCACCGGGCACCGGGGCCCACCACAGCGCGACCTGGTGCCTGGCCCGGGTGAGGGCCACGTAGAGGAGACGCAGGCTTTCGCCGACCCACTCGCGCTCCATCAGCGCGAGGCGGGCCGCGGCCCCCGGCCCGTCGGGCCACTCCTTGCCCTGGGCCACGTCGTGCGCCCGCGTGGTGCCGTCGGGGCGGTGGTAGTCGGCGAGCGTCCGCCGTGTCGCCGACTGGAAGAGGTTCGGCACGCACACGATGCCGAACTCGAGGCCCTTGGCCGCCCACACCGTCAGCACCTGGACGGCGTCGCTGCCGCCCTCTGCCCTGCGGGCGTCCGGGCGGTCGTGCTCGCCGTCGCCGGCAACCCCCCCGAGGCCGACGGCGAGTCGGTCGAGAAGGCCGGTCGCGCCGGCTCGGGACGACGCCGGCACGCCGGCCAGCAGCTCGCCGACGTGGTCGAGGTCGGACAGCTTGCGCGGGCCGTCCGGTAGGGCAAGCACCCGGGCGGCCACGCCCGTGTCGGCGCGGACGCGGTGCACGAACGCGGCCGGTCCCGCCTCGGCCAGCACCTCGCCCCACCGGCGGAGGTCCTCGTGGACGCCGGCCAGCTCCTCGTCGCCTCGGGCATCGAGCTCTGCGGCGGTCCAGCCGGTGAACCACGACAGCGCGACCGCCCGGGCTCGGCTGTCGTCGGCGGGGTGGGCGGCGCCGTCGAGCAGGCACCGCCACTGGTCGGCGGCGTCGGTCTCGAGGACGCTCGGGCCCGCGGCGACGAGGGCCGGGATGCCCACGGCGACGAGGGCGGCACGGACCTGCTCCGCTACCGCGGCGGTCGTGACGAGCACAGCGACGTCGGAGGGGCGCACCGGGCGGCCGGTGCTGTCCCGGCCTTCCCCGTCGACGATGCGAGACCCCGCGAGGTGACTGCCGACGAGGCCGGCGAGGTCGGCGAGCACGGCGTCGAGCACGGCGCCCACCGTCGCCTTGGGTCGTCCGCCCTTCGTCTTCGTGACCAGCCCGCCGCCCATGGCCAGGCGCACCGACACCGGAACCGGTGCGCTGCCGTCGGCCGCGACCAGGTGGGCCCGTCGGTTCGCTTCGCACGCTCGCACGGGTCGGAAGACGATCGCCGGGTCGCCGAACGTCACGCCCTCGAGGAGGGCCTCGAGGCCGGCGAGAAGGGGTGCGTCCGAGCGCCAGTTGGTGTCGAGCGAGGCCCGCGTCACCGACGAACCATCGGCAACGGCGGCGAGGTAGGTGGGGATGTCGGCACCGCGGAAGCCGTAGATGGCTTGCTTGGGATCGCCGACGAGCACGAGCGTCGTCCCGCTCGCCTCGTCCCCGAACAGCGCCGAGAAGATGTCCCACTGCACGGGGTCGGTGTCCTGGAATTCGTCGACGAAGGCGACGCGGTAGCGAGCCCGGAGGGCGTCGACGACCGCGGGGCCCGCCGGGCCGCGGATCGCGTCACGCAGGTCGGCGAGGACCATGTCGAAGCTCCGGACGCCTGCCGCCCGCTGGTGGCCGTCGAGCAGGGCCAGGCTGCGGCGGACGAGCGCAGCGAGCACGCGCGTGCGCGACGAGGCCCCCGGCTCCTCGGCGAGGGGCTCGACCACGGTGTCGGGGGTCCGAGCGCACGCGAGCGTTTCGTCGACGAGCCTGCCGAGGGTGGGCAGGTCGACGGCGGACACGCCCTCGGCCGCTGCGGCGGCGAGCACGTCCGCGCACACTTGCCGCACGAGCCGGTCGGCCGACCCGGCAGGCACGAGGTCAGGGTCCACACCGCTCCCTAGGCCCAGGGTCGGCAGCGCCTGCGTGGCGAAGCCGTGGATCGTGAGGACCGACGCCGAGTCGAGCTCGGCGGCGGCGCGCTCGAGGCGGGCGAGCCGTGACGTGACGTCGCGGGCGGCCAGGTAGTCGAGGAACGGGTCTCCGGCCGCCGGCGCGTCCCCGGCCCCCCGAAGGCGGGCCACGGCGGCGAGCAGGCGCGACCGGATCCGGTCCCGCAGCTCAGCCACGGCGGCCCGGGTGAAGGTGACGAAGAGCAGCTCGGAGACGGGCACGTCGGCCTCGGCCACAAAGCGAACGGCCAGTGTGGCCAGGGCGAACGTCTTGCCCGTGCCGGCGCTGGCCTCGATGGCCGTCCGGCCCGAAGGCAGGGGGCCGAGGAGGTCGAAGGCGGCCGGGTGGCCCGGTGCCGTCGTCACCCGCCGCCTCCCTCGGAGCCGGCCGGCCGTACGTCGAGCGGCGCCTCGTCGACGACGGCGGACGCCTCGACGGCACCCCACAGGTAGTGCGCGAACCGCTCGACGCGCCCGCCGTTGCCCGGAGGATCGCCGCGCCACGGCGGGAGGGCGAGCAGACCGTCGAGGTCGAGCTCGCCGTAGACGAGCCTGGCCGCTCCGTCCCCGTCGCCGGCGGAGCCGAAACGGCCGCCGCGCCACTGACCGGAAGAGACGCCCCCCCGGTGCACGTGGTAGGAGAGCGTCGGGAAGAGCGGGACAGGTCCTACATGGCCGCGCCGGTAGCAGTCGACGACCACGGCGAGCCCGGCGCGGGCAGCCCGCCCGGCCTCCTCGCCGTCACCCGTCGGCCGGAGCTCGACCGCCGCCGTGGCACCGGCCGACGCCGGGCTGCCCGACGGGCTCCGGCCCACGACCACGGCTCGTCGGAGAGGGGCGGCAGTGCCGTCCGGACCTGTTGAATCGGTGGCCACGAGGGCCATGAGGTCGAGCCACGCCCGCAACCACCTCCGCGGCGACACGCGCGAGCACCCGACGAGTGCGGGGCCAGCGCCTGCTCCCTCGAGCCGGGCCTCGACGGTGCCGACGACCCGGGTGCCGTCCTCCAGCACGACGTCCACCGGCTCGGGCGTGGGTGGGCCCGGTCGGACCCCGAGCGCCCTGGCGTCGGCGACCACGGCGGCGGCGAGCTCGGCCACCTCGTCGAGGACGCGACGACCGAGCTCGCCGGGGGGCAAGGCACCGGCCCGGCGCTCGACCCGCTCCCAGGCAGCGCGGCTGGAGCCGGCCAGGAGCCCGGCCACCAGCCGCTCGCCGAGCTGCCACCGCACCAGCGCACTGGCCTCGACCGGGAGCACGTCCTCGTCCGGCTCGGAAGCCCGGCCCACGTGGAGGCGGAGCCGGTCGCGCAGGAACGAGGCGGTGGGGTCCTCGAGGAACCGCCCGAGGGCGGCCAGGTCGACGACCCCCTCGATCGGGTCGGGCCGCTCGGGGAGGGGCCCGGCCAGGAAGGGCTCGGGCACGGCGGTTCGAAGGCGAGCCCGGGCCCCGGCCAGCCCGTTCGGGTCGAAGCCGAACGGTCGCCCCGGCAGCACGGCACCGACCTCGAAGCACGCCGGATCGGTGCCGTGGCGAGGGTGCTCGACTTCGAGCCGGGCGGCCACCACCGGGCGGTCGCGCGGGTCGACGGCGGCGAGCACGGCGTCGCGGAGCTCGGCGACGGGCGTCGCCGGGGGAACGGGCCTGCCCGTGCGCACGTCGCGTCCGTCACGGACCACCACGAGGACGTCGCGGGCGGCGAGGACCGTCTCGAGCAGGGCCTGGCGCACCTCGGCGCGCCCGTCGGGGTCACCGGCTGCGGGCTGCTGGGCCAGCAGGTCGTCGCCGTCGCCGGGTGCGCCCCGCAGGGAGCGTTCGTCGGCGCCGAGGAGGCACACGACCCGGTACGGGACCCACCGCAGTGGGCGCAGCGAGGTCACCACCATCCCTCCGCGGAAGAAGCCTGGTCGGCCCGGCTGGCCGGCCAGGCGGTCCGCGAGCAGCCGGCGGAGGTCGGCGTAGGCGAGCGGCACCGATGCGTCGTCGGCGGCAGCCGTCGCGTCGGCACGGAGCTCCGCGACGAGGGTGGCGAGGGCGTCGGCCTGCCAAGGCTCGTCGGGTGGGGCGGCGACCAGCGCGGCGGCAACCTCCTCGACCAGGTCGAGCCACTGGTCGAGGGGACGCTCGGAGCCGGCTGCGTCGGCGATCCGCCTGAGGGCGTCGAACGCCTGTGCCAGCCGCCCGGCCCGCTCTGCGTCGTCGCCGTCCACGTCGAGGACGGCGACCTCACCGACCGCCAGCGCGGGAGCGGCCGGGGCGACGGCGACACCCACCAGCAGCCGGTCGAGGGCGTCCTGCCACGAGTTCGCGTCGATCGACGCGGGCACGCCGAACCTGGTGCGGTGGGCGGCGTCGAGACCCCAGCGGACGTTCGCCCGACGCGCCCACTCCCCGATCCGGTCGAGGTCGAGGTCGGAGAGGCCGAGGCGCAGCCGCACGGGCGCCCGTGCCAGGACGCCGAGCACCTCGTCGAGGGTGAAGCGCCCGGCGGCGAGCTCGAGCACGGCGTCGACGGCGGCGAGCAGCGCGTTGTGGGACCGCAGCGACCGGTCGGCCAGCCGATAGCGCAGCTCGGGCGGCCCCGCTCCGGCGCTCCCGCCGGGGCGCCCCTCGCCCGCCGGCGGCCCGAGGACGGCAGTCACGACCGGTGCCAGCTCGTCGAGGGCCGGGCAGACGACCACGACGTCGTCCTCGGACAGGGTCGGGTCGTCGGCGAGGAGGTGACAGACGACGTCGCGCACCACCTCGACCTGGCGCGCCGGCCCGTGGCAGGCGTGGAACTGCACCGAGCGGTCGGCGAGACCGGGCCGGAGGTCGGCGGCGCCCACTCGGTCACCTGAGAGGTCGGCCTGCAGGCGCCCGAGCAGAGTCGTCACCGGTCGGTCCCCGTCGGCCACGGAGCAGGACTCGGCGGGGAGCTCCCCGCGGTCCGCAGCGTCGGCGAGCAGCACGGCGGTCTCCACGTGGGCGCGGCCCCACGAGCGCAGGAGGGGGTGGCGCACCCGCCCGAGCTCGACTTCGGCGCGCAGACGGTGCGCGCCTGCCGGTGGCGCCGCCGGGACCACCGCGTGGCGGACCGCCCCGGGGGACGGCTCGAGGAGGTAGAGGTGGACGTCGTGCTGGGCCGCGACGGCCGCCGCGAGAGGGAGGAACTCGGCCCCGCCCGGCAAGACCGAGAGGCCGAAGAGGGCAAGCCGCTCGGGGAGCCCGAGGTCGAGCTCGCCCGTGGCCACCCGATGGAGGACGCCAGGGAGGCGCTCGGCCGGGCTCGGTACACCCAGCCGTCGGCGCACCCGCCGCCACAGGACGGCCTGCCACCGCCGCCGCCCGTCGAGCGGCGCCCCCGAAGCGCCGACGTCGCGCCCCTCGGCCCAGGAGCGGACCAGGGCCGGGCGGTGGACCGCGTACCGGTCGAAGAGGTCGGCGACCCGACGTGCCCGTGCAAAGCGGCCGCTCGGCGCGGCGTCGGCGAGCGGCCCGAGCTCGGGGTCCCCGCGACCTGCCTCCAGCTCGGCGAGGACGGCCCACACCACTCGCCCGAGCTCCCACGGGTCGTCCGCGCCGTCGAGACCGGCGCGCACCACCGCGGCGCGCAGGGCGCCGGGGAACGGAGCCCGGATGTTCGCGGCCACACCGTCGCCACGCCCGGGCGCGCCGGCACCCAGGGTCCGGGCGAGCTCGAGGGCGAGCCATCTGCGCATGCCCTCGGACGGGACGGCCACCCACTCGGGCGTCAGCGGGTCGGCGGGGACCTCGGTGAGCAACTGCGCCAAGTGCCCGGCCAACGGCTCGACCCGGTCTGCCGTGTACAGGTGCAGCACGGCTGCAGACGCTAGCGGCGGGGTGCGACGGCCCGCCGTGCCCGCGCCGGCTCCGCTCCGGTCGGGCTCAGCCGGCGAGCTCCTTCACCCGGGCGATGAGGTCGACCGAGCGCTGGTCGCCCACGGGCACCGGCGCCACCTGCAGGTGGGTGACGCCCGCTTCGGCGTAGGCGGCGATCCGCTCGGCCACGTAGCCTGCCGGCCCGCACAGCGTCGTGCGTGCGAGGAGCTCGTCGGGCACGGCGGCGGCGGCCTCGTCCTTCTTCCCGGCCAGGTAGAGGTCCTGGATCGTCTCGGCGGCGGCCTCGTAGCCCGACCGCCGGGCCACGTCGTTGTAGAAATTCCGACCCTTGGCGCCCATGCCCCCGATGTACAGGGCAAGCATGCCGCGGGCGAGCTCGCGCACGGCGGTGACGTCGGCGCCGTCCCCGATGGCGAGCAAGCCACCGGCGGCGATCTGCAGCGGCGCCCGTGACGGGTCGCGGCGAGCCGCGCCCGCGTCGAGGGAGCTTCCCCAGACGTCCTTGGCCTTCTCGGGGACGAAGACCATCGGCAGCCAGCCGTCGGCGATCTCGGCCGTCATCGCCACGTTCTTCTCGCCGAGCGACGCGATCCACACCGGGATGTCGGAGCGGACGGGGTGCCCGATGATCTTGAGCGCCTTGCCCAGGCCCGTCCCTTCGTCGGCCGGGAGCGGGATCGTGTAGTGGCGGCCCTCGTGGACGAGCGGTGCCTCACGGCGCCAGACCGCCCGGCAGACCTCGACGATCTCGCGCGTGCGCCCGAGGGGGGCCGTGTAGGGGACGCCGTGGAACCCTTCGATGACCTGGGGCCCCGACGCGCCGAGCCCGAGCTCGAAACGGCCCTCGGAGAGGGCGTCGAGCCCGGCGGCCGTCATGGCGATGAGCGTCGGCGTGCGCGTGTAGATGGGCAGGATGGCCGAGCCGATCCGGACGCGCTCGGTCAGAGCGGCGAGGTACCCCATCAGGCTGGGCCCGTCGAAGCCGTAGGCCTCGGCCACCCACACCATGTCGAGCCCGGCCTGCTCCCACTCAGCGACCTGGGCGGCCGACTGGCGGAACCCGCCGGAGTAGCTGAGCATCGTGGTGATCTGCATGGGGTCGGGGCGCTCCTCGGTCGTGCCGGCGGGGTTCGGACGTCGTCCGATTGTGGCACCGGTCCCCCGACCGGCGCCCCTCAGCTCCCCCAGGCCCCCGGGTCGGCCTGGTGCTCGGCGACCCGGGCAGCGAAGGCTGCAGCCTGGGACCGCCGGCTCATGCCCAGCTTGGCCAGCAGGTTCGAGACGTAGTTCTTGACCGTCTTCTCCGACAGGAACAGCTCGGCGCCGATCTGGCGGTTGGTCTTGCCGTCGGCGATGAGCGCCAGGATCTCGCGCTCGCGGTTGGTGAGCTGGTCGACGTCGTCGGCACGCGTGTGGTCACGCCGGATCCGGTCGACGACCCGGCGCGCCGTCACCGTGTCGATCAGCGACCGCCCGTTCGCCACGGCGCGGATCGAGCCGACCAGCTCGTTGCCCTGGATCTGCTTGAGCAGGTAGCCCGAGGCGCCGGCCAGGACGGCTTGGGCGAGCGCCTCCTCGTCGGCGAACGACGAGAGCATCAGGCAGGCCACCTGGGGATGGGCGGCACGGATCTCGCGGCAGACCTGCACGCCGTCGCCGTCGGGAAGGCGGACGTCGAGGACGGCGACGTCGGGTTGGACGAGCCCGACGACGGCGAGCGCGTCGACGGCGGAGCCCGAGTCGCCCACCACCTCGAGGTCGTCCTCCGCCTCGAGCAGCTTGCGGAGACCCTCTCGGACGACCTGGTGGTCGTCGAGCAGGAACACGCGGACGCTCATGGGACCAGTGTCCTCCTCCGTCCAAGGGAGCGCCAGGGACGTGCCCGGTGCCCGCATGCGAAGATTCGACTGTGCCGTACCGCGCCGTCGCGGACCCCGCCCAGCTCCGGGCCCTGCTCGGCGTCGTCGTGCGCGTCCACGAGGCCGTCGAGGTCACCACCGTGCTCCGGCGGGTGGCCGAGGGCGCCCGCTCGCTCACCGACGCCCGGTACGCCGCCGCGGGGGTCACCGGACGAGGTGGCGGCGCCATCCAGGTCTTCGAGGCGTCCGGGGTCGACACCGCCACGGCCGAGGCGATCGGGCGCCACCCGACGGGCGTCGGCCTCCTCGGGGTGGTGCTGCGCGACCGGCGTCCGCTCCGACTGGCCGATCTCCGCACCGACGCGGCGGCAGTCGGGTTCCCGGCGAGCCACCCGCCGATGCGCTCGCTGCTCGCCGTCCCGCTCGTCCTCGACGACGACGTGTGCGGCGCGCTCTACGCCGCCGACAAGCTCGGCGGGGGCGAGTTCACCGCCGACGACGAGCGCCTCCTCGAGGCCCTGGCGGCAACCTCGGTCGGGGCGGTCGAGCACGGGCGGCTGCTCGAGCAGGTACGTGAGCTGACCCTCGTCGCCGATCGCGAGCGCATCGCCCGCGACCTCCACGACACGGTGATCCAGCGCCTCTTCGCCGTCGGCCTCGAGCTGCAGTCCGTCCTGCCCATGACCGCGGGCGAGGTCGGCCAAGTCGTCGACGCCGCCGTCGACGACCTCGACGACATCATCCGCGAGGTGCGCACGGCGATCTTCGCCCTCGAGCCTGCACCGCGCCGCCCCGTCAGCCTCCGAGGTCGGGTCCACGAGGTGTGCGTCGAGGCGGTCCCGGCGCTCGGCTTCGCACCCGTCCTCACCGTCACCGGCCCCCTCGATGACGTGGTGCCCGAGGACGTGGCGGCCGAGCTGCTGGCGACGGTGCGCGAGGCGCTCACCAACGTCGCCCACCACGCGGGAGCCACCCGCTGCACCATCGCCGTCGTCGTTGGGGACGACCTCCTCCTGCTGGTGGTCGATGACGGCTCGGGCCTCGGACGCGGGGCACGGCGTACGCCAGGGCACGGCCTCGCCGACATGACGGCGCGTGCCGAAGTGCTCGGCGGCTCCCTGTCGGCGGAGCCGGCTCCGGAAGGTGGCGTCGCCCTCGCGTGGCGCGTCCCGCTCCCCCCGATCGCCCCCTGAGGCGACTGCGCGCGCCGGGACGGCGGCGCCTGCGTGGGGACCCGTGACGACCGGCACCCCGCTCACCGGACCCTGGCGTGAGCCGCCGGCCGTTCGCGGGGCTCGCCGCGGAGACCTGTCGAGACGAGGAGCAGCGGCGGTCGGGCACCAGCGAGCACGCCGCGCACGACGCGGGCCCGGCCGGCCGCGGGGTCGCCCTGCCAGCAGAGGACGACCAGGTCGGACCGTCGGCCGGCCCGGCGGATGAGGCCGGCGGGGTCACCGCTCGCCACAGTCAGGCCGCCCTCCCCGAGGTGCTGCCGGCGCCGGAGCTCGGCGTGCCAAGCCTCGGCGTGATGGCCCGGCCCCTCCCAGATGACCGGCCGCGTCCGGGGGGTGAGGACATGAAGGTGGCCGACGGCCAGTCCGAGGTCCCGGGCCCGGTGGACGATCGGGGCCAGCGCGTCACGCTCCTCTGGAGAGCGGTCGACGGGCACCAGCAAGCGGCGCAGGTGGACCGGAACCCCGTCGGTGCCGACGTCGAGCCCCGGTAGCACGAGGGCCAGGTGGTCACCGGCCCGAGCGAGGATCGCCTGGCCCACGTCTTCCTCGTCGGGCGCAGCCGGCCACGGGTCGGCCACCGGGTTGGCGTCAGCCACCTGGGCCACCTCGCCGACGAGGGGCCACCACAGCTCGGGCACGTCGGGGGCGTCGACCAGCACGTGGAGCCGGCGCCGTCCCGCCGTCACGTTCACGTCACCCACCTCCCCGGCGGCTCGACCCGCGTGCGCGTCCCCGCCACCGCCACCACGACCGGAGCGGCGCACGCCACGTGCACCCCGTCGGACCGGAGCCGCAGCCTGACCGGCACGCCCTGCCACCGCACGCCGATGCGGAGCTCGCCCCACTCGTCAGGCAGGTGCGGGTCGACGGCGAGCGCGCCTCCGCCCCGACGATCGGGCCCCACGCCGCCGAACCCGTGGACGACGGCCTGCCAGATCCCGCCGAGGTTGGCGAGGTGGAGCCCGCCCGCCGTGGTCTCGGTCAGGTCCTCCAAGTCGACGGCCGCGGCCAGGCGGAGCAGCGCGAGCGCCTCGGCCGTCCGACCGGCACGGGCGAGGGCGTAGGCGTGGGCGGACGGCGACAGCGAGCTGCCGTGGGCCGTGCGCGGCAGGTAGTGGTCGAGGTCGGCGGCGAGCGAGCCCGGTCCCGCCTCGTCGGGGACGAGCAGGTGCGCCATCACGACGTCGGCCTGCTTGATCACCTGCGTACGTGCCAGGCGCTCGTGGCCGAGCACCAGGTCCGCGGCCACCGGAACCGGGCCGAGCGCCTCGGCGAGCAAGGGATCGAGGTCGTCGTAGCCGGAGAACTGTTCGTGGCGGCCGGTCGCCGGGTCGAGGCCGTCGACGATGGTGCCCGCAAGCCGTTCCCACGCCGCGGCTTCCTCGGCACCTCCGAGGGACGCGGCACCACCGGCTGCCGCTGTCGCCGCCGCACGCCGGTCACCAGCCACGTTCGGGGCGCCGGCGACCAGCTCCGCGGCACGGCGCAGGTTCCACCGGGCCATGAGATTGGTGAAGGCGTTGTCGTCCACGCCCTCGTGGTACTCGTCGGGGCCGATCACGCCGTCGAGGTGGGCGCGGCCCGCCTCGTCGGTGCGCACCCGGCTCGCCCAGTACCGGGCGGTCTCGACGAGCAGGCGGCGCCCCGGGCCGGCAAGGAAGGCGCCGTCCCCCGTCCACGCCACGTACCGGCATGCAGCCCAGGCCACGTCCGCGGTCACGTGCTCCTCGAGGTCCCCGGTGAGGATGGGCACCTCGTCGCCGTGCTGGTCGATGCCCGAGCGGGGGGTGACGTCGGTGCCGTCCCCCGCCGACTCCCAGGGGAAGCGGGCGCCTCGCCTCCCCTCGGCGACAGCGCGCGCCATGGCCGGTCCGAGACGACGGACGCGGTACTCGAGGACGGCGCGCGCCCCGGCGGGGTCGACGGCGGCGAGCACCGGGAGCACGAACGCCTCGGTGTCCCACAGGACGTGGCCGGCGTAGGCGGGCCCGGTCAGCCCGCGTGCCCCGACCGCGGCCTCGGCGCTCCGGACCGACGTGCTCGAGAACAGGTGGAAGAGGGCGAAGCGAACGGCCAGGGTGGCCTCGGGATCACCGTCGACCTCGACGTCGGCGACCTCCCACCGGCGGGACCACACCCGGCGGTGCTCGTCGAGGAGCCGCGTCGACCCGACCGACGAGGCCGCAGCCAGCCGGGCGCGGGCCAGGGCCTCGCTGGGTGGGCGGTGCCGCTCGACCTGGTGCACGGCGACACGGTCGACCACGGTCGTCGCCTCGTCGCCGTCGCCGGCGCGGTGCACGTCGGTCGTCTCGACGGCGACGACCCCGCCGCCCGATGGCGTCCGCCGCAGCGCGACCGGCCGGCTTGTCGGCGACGCGACCAGAGCGGACGACGCCACCGTCGCCCGGAGCACCGAGACGCCGGGTCGGGCGGCGCTGGCGAAGCGCACCGAGTCGACAAGGACGCGGCCACCGCTCCAGACCTGGCGGGCCAGCACGCCAGCTCGCAGGTCGAGGACGTGCCGGCCTCGGGGGAGGTCGGGACCGAGCGGCAGCGTGCACCACGAAGGGAGCTGGACGAGGCGCTCGCCGACCCCCTCAGCCGGCTCGTAGAGCGCGGCCACCACGACCGGCGAGATCGCCGGGTCCTGCTCCTCCTCACGGACGCCCCGGGTCCCCACCACCCCGTCGGCCACGCACGTCAGGCTCTCGACGACGCGATCGAGCTCGTCACCGTCGTCGATGGCCAGGCACCACGTCGCATCGGTGGCCGCGGGCCCGGCTCCGTCTCCCGAGACCGTGGCGGGCGCCTCCGGCGCAGCTCGCACGGGCGCCTCCGGCGCAGCTCGCACGGGCGCCTCCGGCGCAGCCAGCGCCGGGCACGTGCTCGCCGGTCGGGAGTCGTCCATGCTCGCATCGTCCACCCATCGGGGTCGGCCGGCCAGGGCCGAACGTCCCGGCAGCCGGGCGGGACCAGCGGCCGTCTTTGGGCCCGTCCCTCGGGACGTTCGGCCCTAGGGCAGGCGCGGGGCGTCGGTCACCATGGCCTCATGACGCCCCCTCTGACCACCTCCGACCTGCCTGCCGACCGTTCGCTCCGCGTAGGGATCATTGCCCCGCCGTGGCTCCCCGTCCCTCCCCCGGCCTACGGCGGCACCGAGACCGTGCTCGACGTACTGGCGCGGGCCCTTCAGCGAGCGGGGCATCGCGTCGTGCTCTACACGACAGGCGACTCGACGTGCCCGGTCCCGCGCTCGTGGTCGTTCGCACGGGCCCTGGGCATCGGACGAGGGGGCGCCGCCGACGAGGCGCTCCACGTGGTCGAGGCCTACGAGGAGCTGCGTGGCGTCGACGTCGTCCACGACCACACGCTCGTGGGGCCCCTCTACGCGCTCGGGATGGGCGACCGGGCGGTCGTGACCACCAACCACGGCCCCTTCGACCACGTCCTCACGCCTCTCTATCGCGCCGTCGGCGACCGGATCCCGGTCATCGCCATCTCCCACCAGCAGGCGTCCACGGCCGACGGCGTCCACATCGGCGCCGTCATCCACCACGGGCTCGACGTCGAGCGGGTGCCCGTCGGGACCGGCGATGGCGGGTACGCGGCCTTCGTAGGTCGCATGCACCCCGACAAGGGCGTCGATGTCGCCATCTCGGTGGCGCGGCAGGCCGGCATGCCGCTCAAGATCGCCGCGAAGATGCGCGAGCCGGCCGAGCGCCGCTACTTCGAGGAGCAGATCGAACCCCTGCTCGGCGGCGGCGTCGAGTTCGTCGGCGAGGTGGGAGGTGCCGCCAAGTTCGCCCTGATGGGCCAGGCGACGTGCCTGCTCAACCCCGTCCGGTGGCACGAGCCGTTCGGCATGGTGATGATCGAGGCCCTGGCCTGCGGCACCCCGGTCGTGGCGACGGCGCGCGGCGCCGCGCCCGAGATCGTCGAACCGGGACGGACCGGGTACCTGGCCTCGGATACCGTCGGCCTCGTCCGCGCCCTCGGCCGAGTCGGCTCGCTGGAGCGACGCGCCTGCCGAGCCGAGGTCGAGGCACGCTTCTCGGCGGCA
>JAJZJT010000046.1 GCA_021809995.1 Actinomycetes bacterium | reverse complement strand
TGCCCGTCTGCGGCCACGATCGCCTCGGAGCGGACAAGGGCGTCGGTGATCGCCACGGCGAGGGCCCCCGGGCCAGCCCCGAGACGCTCCTCCGTCTCCAAGCGATCCTGGCCGGCTAATGACGGGGAGCCCGATTCGGCCAACCCGGCTGGCGGCGGGCCGCTGGCCATCTCCAAGCGACACCGCTGGACGACACCGCGGGACGCCCGAGGTCGGTGACCCCGCCCGCGAGGTTCTGGCCGAGTAGGCATGCCGTCGCGCCAGTCCAGGTCCGACGCCCCGTTGCGCGCTGAAGCGCCGATCGCCGCCTCACCCGACGACAACACACGCCGACCAGGGCGGCTGCCTCCACACCAGTTCCCGGGGTTGCGCGGCCCGGCGCCCGTCGGTACCGTAAAAGCTGACCTAGTTGGTCAACTATTAGAGATATGGAGTGCGCCATGGCGTTGTACCTGACCGAGATCCTGACCGGCGCTGTCGACCGAGCAGCCGCCGAAGAGCTGGTCGAGCGGCTCGGGCCTGCCGCCAGCGGGGCCGGTGGCCGGCTGCTCGAAGTGCAGGTGAGCGAGGACTTCGGCCGGATCTTCTTCGTGGCCGAGAACGTCGACCCGGCCCGGCTCACCGCCCGCATCGCGGAGCTCGGTGTGGCTCGGACCGACCCTGCGCTCGTCCGCTTGGTGGGGGCGACCGTCGATGCAGTGCGGGCGCGGGCGGGGTTGTCGGCCAGCCACCTGGTCGAGTGGGACTTCCCCGCCGGTCTCGACATGGACACCTACCTGGCCCGCAAGAAGGAGAAGTCGCCCCTCTACTCCCAGGTCCCCGAGGTGGCGTTCCTTCGCACCTACGTGCGGGAGGACATGGGAAAGTGCCTGTGCCTCTACGACGCCCCCGACGACGCCGCGGTGGTGAGGGCCCGAGAGGTCGTGACCACGCCCATCGACCGCCTCCACCGCCTCGCACAGCCGGCCGACGCAACCGCGTCGCCCTCCCAGCCGTGACCGCCCGCCACGTGGCCTTGGCCGAGGGCGCGCTCCCTCCCGAGCTCGGGGCCTACTTCGCGGAGCGGGCCGAGGCGGTGGACCGGGGCACCGCGGAGGTGCGCGACGGCCTCCGGCGCCTCGCTGACCATGGCCTCCTCGCCCATCCCGACCTGGCCACCAGCTGCGCCGTCCTCGAGGAGGTCGCCCGTCGCTGCCTCGCCTCGGCGTTCAGCGCGTGGGCACACACCGTGGTGGCCGAGTACCTATCGCTGTCCAGCTCTGCGGCCCTGCGCGCCGAGGTGCCGCGGCTGCGGCGGGCCGAGACGATCGGGTCGACGGCTATGGCGCCGGCCATGCAGCACCTGGTCGGCCTGGCCGATCTCGGCGTCGGGTTCCGCCACGACGGGGCGTCCCTCGTGGTCGACGGGGCCGTGCGCTGGGCGTCCAACCTCTTCGCCGAGGGCTTTCTCGTCGTGGTGGGCGCGGCGGGCCCCGGCGGCACCCGAGCGGTCCTCGCCATCGCGTCGGACGCCCCGGGGGTGCATGCCGGGGCACCGCTCGAGCTCCTCGCCCTCGGCGCCACGCGCTCGTCGAGCCTGCGGTTCGACGGCGTGGCGCTCGACCCCTCCTGGGTGGTGAGCACCGACTTCGAGCCGTTCCTGCGAGCGGTCAAGCCCCGGTTCCTCCTCCTGCAGAGCTCGTTCTGCCTGGGGCTCGCACGCGCCGCGCTCGAAGCGGCCGAGGCCGGGCTCGGGCGGAGCTTCGCGGCCTTTCGACGCGAGCACCACCGCCTCCGGGTGGACCTCGACATGCTCGGGGTCCGCCACCGGCGGCTCATCGAGGGCGTCGGACCGACGCCTGCGGTGGTGGCGCATCGTCTCGAGGTGGCGAGGATGGCGCGCCTCGCCGTCGACGTCGAGCTGGGGGTCGCCGGCGGCGGCGGGTACCGGGCGTCGAGCCCGACCGCACGGCGACTGCGCGAGGCGGCGTTCCTGCCCATCCAGTCCCCGACCGAGGGCCACCTCCGCTTCGAGCTCGAGAGCGCCGCGTCGAACGAGGAGCCGACGCCCGTGGCGAGCGTTACCCGGTGAGCTCGCTCGCGGCCGAAGAGGGCGAGTCACCGCAACAGCCCCCATCCCGGGCCCTGCGCCTCGGGCTTCCCTATGGGGCCGTGATGGCGACCGGCGGCGCGGGACAGCTGGCCGGGGTCTGCGGCCTCCCGGGCGCGGCGCGCCCCTTGTTGTGGCTGGCGGTGGCAGAGGCGGGTGGGATCGCCGGACGGGGTCTGATCCGTCATCGCGGTGAGCTTCGCCTGCCGCCGTCGGCCTGGGCCAGGATCGGCCTGCCCGCCGAGCACACCGGGGTGCTCACCGTGCCCCTCGGCCTGGCAGTCGTCGCCACGGGCCTCAGCACGCAGCCAGGACCGGCCAAGGTGCTCGGTGCCGCCTTCGTGGTGTTGGCGTGGCTGAGCGCCGCGGTGTTCGTCGCCCGCTTCGCCGTGTCGGTGGCACGCCGAGGTGGGACGACGGCCGTCGACGGGGGCTGGTTCCTCGCCCCAGCTGCCCTCCTCGGGGCGGGCATCGCCGCCGCGGCGTACGCGGGGCAGACGGTCGGCGTGCTGGCGGACCTGCTCCGGTGGGTGGCACTCGTGGCGGCCGCCGTCGGCGTGGCCGGCTACTGGGCAGTGGCGGTGGGCGCCACGCTGGCGGTCGCACGTCGGGGTCTCGGCCAAGGCCGCCGGGTGCTGTGGTGGATCGCGGCAGGCTGCGGCGGCCTGGCTGCGGCGGCGGTCGGGCGTGTGCTCGCCGCCGGCCGAGCGCTCTTGCCTTCGGGCGTCGCCGCGGCCGGTCACGTCGTCGCGGGCGCCACTTGGTCGGTCGCTGCCGTCCTCGCGGTGCCGATCGTGGTCGCAAGCGTACGGTCGCTGGCGCGCACCCGCCGGATCGTGAGGGCCGCGCCCTGGCCGCCGACCTTCTCCACCGCCGTGTTCGCTCTCGGCGCGCTCGCCACCGCCAAGATGTCGGGAGTCCCGGCCGTCACCGGCGTCGGCAAGGTGGCCGCTGGGGCCACCCTCGCCCTGTGGGCGGTCACCGCCGCACTGCACGTGTCACGCCTCCTTCAGGTTGCTCGCCGTCCCGGTCCCGCCGAGACGACGGACCGGGACGCCTCGACCGTGGCGCGGAGCCCGCTGGTCCCCGACACGGCACCGATGGCCGCGCCACCAGGCTGAGACCTGCGAAGACCTGGCCCTGCCCCGAGCTCGGAACGCCCTCAGCTCTCGGCAACTGCCTCCTGGCCGGCAGCGGCGAGGATCCGGCGTGCCCAGCGGTGCCAGGAAGCTGGGAGCTCCGCCACGCAGAGGAGCTCGCCGGCGCGACGGTGCTGGTCGTAGAAGATGTGGGCCACCTCGACCGCCCGCAACCCGTGCGGCGGGCGGTCGACGACCTCGATCTCGTCGCCGGCCTGGAGCTCCCCTGCGGCGAGGATCCGCAGGTAGACGCCGGGGCGGCGCGCCATAGCGAAGCGTTCGGGGAACCGGTCGTCTCCCAAGCGGATCCCGAGCTTGTAGCAGGGGATCCGCGGCTGAGTGACCTGCAAGCGCACGCCTCCCACCTGCCAGCGTTCGCCGACGACCGCCTCGCAGAGCTCCAGACCAGCGGTCGTCAGGTTCTCGCCCATGCTCCCCCGAACAAGGTCGAGACCCAGCTGGCCGCTCCACCACGCCAGGTCCTCCGCGGCGTAGGCGTACAGCGCCTTGTCCACTCCGCCGTGGGCCTTGCGGTCGGCTTGGGCGTCGCCGACCAGGTTCACGCCCTGCGCCCTGACCGGCCCGGCGACGGGCGCCTTCCGGATCGCCGTGGACACCGTCCGGACGTGCCAGACCACCTCGGTCGGGCGACCCACGTTCACCGACACCAGCCGGCCCGCGCCAGCCGCCGGCGGGGGGATCGCCGTCACCCGTGCCCATCTGGGCGCTGGTAGCTGCCGACCGGGGACCGAAGGCCCACGGCAAAGCGGTTCCAGCCGTTGATGGCGACCACCGCCAGGGTGAGCGCCACCACCTCGGCTTCGTCGAAGTGGCCCCGCACCTCGGCGTAGAGGTCGTCAGGAACGTCGGAGCCCGGCAGGAGCGTGAGCGCCTCGCACCAGGCGAGCGCGGCACGTTCCCGCTCCGAATAGCACGGCGCTTCCCTCCAGGCGATAGCGAGGTGCAGTCGCTGCGGGTCGACGCCGATGGCGGCGGCATCCTTGGTGTGCATGTCGACGCAGTACCCGCAGCCGTTCAGCTGCGACGCCCGGAGCTTCACCAGTTCGAGCAGCTCCGGCTCGAGCGTGCTGGTCCGCACCGCCTCCTCCAGGCCAGCCATCGCCTGGATGGCGGCCGGGAACACGCTGCGGTAGTCGATGCGCATCTTGCCTCCTCTCCTCTCGGCGACGCCGGGACTGGCACCCGTTGCCGCCTGGCGCGATCTCTGCAGGGCGATCGTCGGTTCGGATGTCCCCAGCAAGGCGGACGTCACTATGCTCGGGCTCATGTGACGAAAGGTCGGATGGGGGCCGTTGTTCTCCTCGTAGCTAGAATATCTTGTGATGGGAACAGGCGGCGAGGGTGCGGACGGCACACGGCGAGCCCAGACTGGGAGCGGCGCGCCGTCGCTCCTGACTGTCGGGCACGGCACCCTGCGCAGCGAGGAGCTCGCCGAGCTCCTCGGCTCGGCCGGCGTCCAACTGGTGGTTGACGTCCGCAGCGCGCCGGGCAGCCGCCGCCACCCCCACTTCGGCCGGGCAGAGCTGGAGCGGTGGCTGCCGGCGGCGGGGATCGACTACCGCTGGGAGAAGGACCTGGGCGGGCACCGACGCCCCCTGGAGGGATCGGCGAACACCGCGCTGCGCCACCCGGCGTTCCGGGGCTACGCCGACTACATGGCGACCGGTTCGTTCGCCGCCGGGTTGGCTCGCCTGCTCGCTGACGCCGCGGCTCGGCCGACGGTGGCGATGTGCGCGGAGACGCTGTGGTGGCGCTGCCACCGCCGACTCATCGCCGACGCGGCGGTCCTGCTCGCAGGCGCCGAGGTGTGCCACCTCGGCCACGACGGCCGGCTGTCCGGGCACCGGGTGACCGAAGGGGCCCGGGTCGCAAACGCAGAAGGGACTACGAGGCTCGTCTACGACGCCGGTGCCGCACCATGGCGTGGCGTCGCCTGAGCCGGAGAGGATAGAGGCATGGGGGTACCTGGGTTCTCGGGCATCGGTCACCTCGACCTGTCGGTGTCCGACGTCGAGGCCAGCGCGATGTGGTACGAACGGGTGCTCGGGCTGGCACGGGTGCGGCGGGTGGACTTCGCCGAACGCACCATGATCGTGCTGCGCCACGAGGCCTCGGGTCTGGTGATCGGGCTCAACCAGCACCAGGAGTTCCCCGGAGAACCCTTCGACGAGCAGCGGGCCGGGCTCGACCACGTCGGGTTCGCCGTCGGGCAGCGCCGAGACCTCGACGCCTGGCAGGAGCGTCTGGTGTCGCTCGGTGTCGAGCACTCGCCCGTGGCGGACACGGAGGTCGGCTCGGCGCTCGTCTTCCGGGATCCCGATCACATCCAGCTCGAGCTGTGGTGGTCCAAGCCCGCTGGAGGCGAGCCGACGGGCGCCGCGCAGCGTGACGATCGCGCGCTCGGTGCCGCATCCGATGGCTAGGGAAGGGTCACGGGACGGCCTGCGGCAGGAAATGTCCGGCCGCCTCCGAGCAGTGACACGATGACGTCCGCGCCGCTCGTGGCCGTGGTGGGCGCCGGGCCGGCGGGGCTCGCCGCCGTCCGGCGGCTGCGGGAGTCGGGTGGGGTCCGGGTTGTCCTCGTCGTTCCCGGGGGCCTGTCGGAGTACCTGCCCGGCACGCTCCCTGTGGCCACCGGTGACGCTCGTGCCGCCTGCTACCGGACCCGGGTGGTGCTCGCCGGGGTCGAGGTCGTCTCGGCCCGGGCTGAGGCGGTCGAGCCGGGCGCGCTCAGGATCGCCGGCTCGTGGCGTCGGGTCGAGGCCGTCATCGCGGCCCCGGGGCTCGCCCTTCGACGCGTCGGGGGCGCCATGTCCGAGTCGGTCGTGGGCTTCTGGGACCCGACGGGGGCCGAGGCGGCCGCGCCGCGGATCGGTGCTGTCGAGGGGGGCATCGTCGACGTGGTGATCTCGTCCCTCCCCTACCGCTGCCCCCCTGCGCCCTACGGGTTGGCCCTGCGCCTGGCCCGGCGGGCTCGCCGGCTCGGACTGCCGCTCCATGTCCGGTTGCTCACGCCCGAGGAGCACCCGCTCGCCGCGCTCGGGCGCACGCTCGGCGACGCGCTGCTCGCCGGCTGCGAGGACGCCGGCGTCGAGGTCCTCCTCGGCGCCGAGATCGATCCCGACGCCTTGGCCGAAGGGAAGGTGCCAGCTCCCGACAGCGGCCCGGATGCCGCGGACCTCACGATCGTGGTCCCCCCGCACTATGCGAGCCCGCTGGTCGCTGATCTGGCGGAGGCGAGCAGCCCGCTCGTCTCGGTCGACGCCCGCTTCGCCACCGAGATTGCCGGGGTCTTCGTCGTGGGCGACGCCGCCGCCAGCCCCTACCCTCGGGCGGCGGATCCCGCGGCATGGTCGGGGATGGTCGCCGCGCAGGCAGTGCTCTCCGAGCTCGGCGTAGAGGGCGACGAGGTTGCGCAGACGCCCACCGCGGACTGCTTCGTAGACCACGGCGAGGGCGCCTACGGGCGCATCAGGATCGCCTACCCCGACGGGTCACCACCGCGAGGGCGGCCCGCCGTGACCATCGACCCGGCTGCACCGGCACGGGCCGCCGACTTCGAAGACGCGCACCGACGATGGCAGGCGGTGCGCGTCGAAACCCGCTGAGCCGTACCCTCAAAGCGCTCCGCTCCTGGCGCCTGGCGCTTCTCGGCCGAGGTGATGCCCGAGCCGGCCTTGACGCCGGACGCCGGTGGTCGCTGCGTTCAGCCCGCTTGCGGTGACGGACGATCGTGAGGGGCCGGCGCTTGCTGGACGCTGTCCTCGTCTTGTTCTTGGTTGACCGTGTAGGCGGACCCCGACGTGGTAGGTCTGGACGAGCATCCAGCCGAGCGCCCCGGCGGCGACGGTGACCGCCACGCCCGCGGCCGGCAGGGTGAGCCCGAGGGTCACGCCGACGGGTGGTCCGTTCCAGTTGCCCCCGTAGATGACCGCCGCGGCGATGAACAGCCCGAGGGCCGTGACGTTCAGTGCCCCATGCGCGAGGCCCACCGCCTTGGCCTGCGACCGTCGCGGGACGCCGAACGTGAGGTCGACGAACCCCGGAAGGGCGGCGAGCACCGCACTCCCGGCGCCCGCGATGCTGAGGTCGATCGCGGGGGTTCAACCAGAACTGATGGCCGTTCGTCGGCGTAGACGGCGAACCCGACGACGGCTCCGGTGTAGGAGGCGACCGGGAACGCCACCAGCATCGGATGGACTGGATGGCCGCCGACCTCGGCCTTGCTGTACATGGCTCCTGCTTCTCCGAGATCCGGATGCGAGAACTGTAACCCGACCCGGCGGTCGAGTCCATGCTCTACCGGTGTATTTCCATCCGACGGTAGACATCGCGTAGGGTGACTACGGGCGACGCCGCCGGACGATGGAACGGCGATGCCGGACGACGGATCGGAGAGCGATGGCACGTCACGTCGAGAGCACGACGGCAGTCCACAGCGGGCTCCTCGCGGAAACCGGACTGGTTCGTGCGGCGCGCTACATCCAGCCGGGTGCCCAGTCCGCTGACGCGAGGGAGCTGCACCGCCGGGGCGGCCGGCAGGCGGAGGAGTTCTACCGGGAGCGCTGGCGCCACGACAAGATCGTCCGTTCCACCCATGGCGTGAACTGCACCGGCTCCTGCTCGTGGCAGGTGTACGTGAAGGACGGGATCATCACCTGGGAGACCCAGGCGGTGGACTACCCCTCGGTCGGGCCGGGCTCGCCCGAGTACGAGCCGCGGGGGTGCCCGAGGGGGGCGTCGTTCTCCTGGTACACGTACTCGCCGGCTCGGGTGCGCTACCCCTACGTCCGGGGCGTCCTGCTGGAGCTGTTCCGGGCGGCAAAGGCGGCCAACGGCGGGGACCCCGTCGCGGCGTGGGCGGAGGTCACCGGCGACCCCGAGCGCGCTGCGGCCTACAAGACCGCCCGGGGCCGGGGTGGGTTCGTGCGTGCCACCTGGGCCGAGGTGCTGGAGCTGATCGCCGCCGCCCACGTGCACACGGTCGCCGCCTACGGCCCGGACCGCACCGCGGGGTTCACGGTCATCCCGGCGATGTCGATGGCCTCCTATGCCGCGGGCACTCGCTTCTACTCGCTCCTCGGCGGGACGATCCTCTCGTTCTACGACTGGTACGCCGACCTGCCGCCCGCCTCGCCACAGGTGTTCGGCGACCAGACCGACGTGCCCGAGTCGGCCGACTGGTGGAACGCCTCCTACCTGATCGTGTGGGGCACCAACCTGCCGATCACCCGCACCCCCGACGCGCACTTCATGACCGAGGCCCGCTACCGGGGCCAGAAGGTGGTCGTCGTTTCCCCCGACTACTCGGACCACACGAAGTTCGCCGACGACTGGCTGGCCGCCAACCCGGGCACTGACGGGGCGCTGGCCATGGCGATGGGGCACGTGATGCTCGCCGAGTTCTACCGGGACCGCCAGGTGCCGCGCTTCGAGTCCTACGCCCGCACCTACACCGACCTGCCGTTCCTCGTTACCTTGCGCCAGCGTGGCGAAGGGTACGTGCCCGACCATTTCCTGACCGCGTCAGACCTCGGCCCCGACGGCGCGGCGGGCAACAGGGAGCAGGCCGACGACGAGCAGACCCGCGACAAGCAGGCCCGGTGGAAGACCGTCGTGCTCGACGAGGCCAGCGGCGAGGCTGTGGTGCCCAACGGGTCGATCGGCTTTCGCTGGGGCGAGGAGGGGAAGGGGCTCTGGAACCTCGATCTGGGCGGCGTCCGGCCGGGGCTGTCGTGCTACGGCCGCCCGGGCGCCGAGGCGGTGGCCGTCGACCTTCCCCGCTTCGACGTCGGCGACCAGGGGGGCGGGGTGCTCCGCCGCGGGGTGCCGGCCATCCGGGTGGGCGACCGGCTCGTGACGACGGTGTTCGACCTGGTGATGGCCCACTACGGGGTCGCCCGGCCCGGGCTGCCGGGCGATTGGCCGGCCGGCTACGACGACGCCGAGGCCCCGTACACGCCGGCGTGGCAGGAACAGATCACCTCGGTCCCCGCTTCGGCGTGCGCTCGTGTGGCCCGGGAGTTCGCCCGCAACGCCGAGCTGTCGGAGGGCCGGTCGATGATCGCCATGGGGGCGGGCACCAACCACTGGTTCCACTCGGACCAGATCTACCGGACGTTCCTGTCGCTGCTCATGCTGGGTGGCTGCGAGGGGGTGAACGGCGGGGGTTGGGCGCACTACGTCGGCCAGGAGAAGGTCCGCCCGTTGACCGGCTGGTTCACCTTGGCCTTTGCCTACGACTGGGTCCGTCCCACCCGCCACATGCCGGCGACGCCCTACTGGTACCTGGTGACCGACCAGTGGCGCTATGAAGGCGCTGGCGCCGACTCGCTGTCCTCCCCGCTCGGCGAGGGGCGCTTCTCGGGTAAGTCGGTGGCCGACTTGAACGCCTACGCGGCGCGCCAGGGCTGGATCGCTTCCCATCCGGCCTTCGATCGCAATCCACTTGACCTGGCCGACGCAGCCGACGCCTCGGGAAAGGGCCTGGACGAGTTCGTCGTCGGCGAGCTGCAGGCCGGCCGGCTGCGTTTCGCCGCAACCGACCCCGACGACCCGGCCAACTTCCCCCGGGTCCTCACCGTGTGGCGCTCGAACCTGCTCGGCTCTTCGGGCAAGGGCCACGAGTACTTCCTCCGCCACCTGCTCGGCGCCGACAACGCGGTGGCGGCGGAGGAGTGCCCGCCGGGGGCCCGGCCCGCCGAGGTCGCCTGGCACGACGAGGCCCCGGTGGGCAAGCTCGACCTACTGGTCGACATCGACTTCCGGATGGTGTCCACCGGCATCTACGCGGACGTGGTGCTGCCGACCGCCACCTGGTACGAGAAGCACGACCTGTCCTCCACCGACATGCACCCCTTCGTGCACAGCTTCAACCCGGCGATCGCCCCTCCCTGGGAGGCACGCAGCGACTTCGACATCTTCAGTGACCTCGCCACCGAGTTCTCCCGCCTGGCCGAGGGGCGTCTCGGGGTTCGCCGCGACGTGACGGCGGTCCCGCTCGGTCATGACACCCCCGACGAGTGCGCCCAGCCCGGCGGCAGAGCCCTCGATTGGATGGCCGGGGAGTGCGAGCCGGTACCGGGCAAGACGATGCCGCGCCTGGTGGTGGTGGAGCGCGACTACCCGCATCTGGCAGAGAGGTGGCGAGCACTCGGCCCGCTCATCGACGACGCCGGCGCCACCACCAAAGGGGTCACCCTTCCGGTCGGTACCGAGATCCCCTGGCTGGCGAGCCGCAACGGCACCATCCGGGGCGGGGTCGCCGACGGCCGGCCGAGGATCGACCGCGACGACTTGTTCTGCGAGGCCATCCTGGCGATGTCGGGGACGACCAACGGCCGCCTTGCGGTGGCCGGGTTCGAGGCGCTCGAGGAGCGCACCGGCGTTGCGCTCGCCGATCTGGCGCACGAGCGGGCCGGGGACCGGATCACCTTCGCCGACACCGTCACCCAGCCCCGCGCCGTCATCGCCTCCCCGGAGTGGTCGGGGGCGGAGTCCGAGCGGCGCCGCTACTCGCCGTTCACCGTCAACGTCGACCGCTTGAAGCCGTGGCACACGTTGACCGGCCGCCAGCACTTCTTCTTGGACCACGACTGGATGGCGGAGCTCGGCGAGATGCTGCCGATCTACCGGCCGCCGCTCTCGATCGCCGAGACCTTCGGCGATCAGCGCCGAGGCGACCCGGACCGGCCGCAACTGGTGGCCCGCTACCTGACCCCGCACTCCAAGTGGTCGATCCATTCGGAGTACCAGGACAACCTCCACATGCTCAACCTGTTCCGAGGCGGGCCGGTGATCTGGGTGAACGACCTCGACGCCACCCGCATCGGGGTGGCCGACAACGACTGGATCGAGGCATACAACCGCAACGGCGTCACCGTGGCACGGGCCGCGGTCACCCACCGGGTCCCCCCAGGAACGGTCCTCATGTACCACGCCATCGACCGGCACCTGCAGATGCCGGTGTCGGAGACCTCGGGCCTCCACGGCGGCACCGACAACTCCCTCACCCGGGTGGTCATGAAACCGTCCCACATGATCGGCGGCTACGCCCAGCTCTCGGCGGGGTTCAACTACTACGGGCCGACCGGCTCCCAGCGCGACGAGCTGGCGGTCATCCGCCGACGCTCACAGGAGGTCGAGTTCTGATGCAGTCCCGCTCGAACTGGCCCACCTCGGTCCCGGCGAGCGCAGCGCGTGGAGAGACCCGATGAGGATCATGGCCCAGGTGTGCATGGTGATGAACCTCGACAAGTGCATCGGCTGCCACACCTGTACGGTCACCTGCAAGCAGACCTGGACCAACCGCCCGGGCACCGAGTACGTCTACTTCAACAACGTGGAGACCAAGCCCGGCCTCGGCTACCCAGCCCGCTACGAGGACCAGGAGCAGTGGAAGGGTGGCTGGACCCTCGACAAGAGGGGTCGCCTCAAGCTCAAGGCCGGGAGCCGGCTGAAGAAGCTGGCCTCGATCTTCTACAACCCCGACCTGCCCACCATCGAGGACTACCACGAGCCGTTCAGCTACGACTACGCCCACCTCATCACCGCCCCCGCCGGGACGAAGGCCCCGTCGGTCTCCGCCCGATCGGCATTGACCGGGCAGGAGATGAACCCCACCTGGGGGGCGAACTGGGAGGACGACCTCGCCGGCGCACCATCCCGGGCGCTTCGAGACCCCAACATCGTGGCGCTGCCCGAGGACGCAGCCGAGAAGGTGAAGCTCGACTTCGAGTCGGTCTTCATGTTCTACCTGCCGCGCATCTGCGAGCACTGCCTCAACCCTTCCTGCGTGGCGTCGTGCCCGTCAGGGGCGATGTACAAGCGCGAGGAGGACGGCATCGTCCTCGTCGACCAGGACCGCTGCCGGGGCTGGCGGTTCTGCGTGTCGGGCTGCCCCTACAAGAAGGTGTACTTCAACCACCGCACCGGTAAGGCCGAGAAGTGCACCCTCTGCTTCCCCCGCATCGAGGCGGGGCTGCCCACCATCTGCTCGGAGACCTGTGTCGGGCGGCTGCGCTATCTCGGGCTGGTGCTCTACGATGCCGACAAGGTGCTGGCTGCCGCAGCCACCACCGACACGGCCGACCTCTACGAGGCCCAGCTCGACGTCTTCTTGGACCCCGACGACCCGGCCGTCGCCGCCGAGGCCGAGCGCCAGGGCATCCCCCACGACTGGCTGGCGGCGGCTCGCCGCTCGCCCACCTACGCCCTGATCGCCAGACACCGGATCGCCCTCCCCCTCCATCCCGAGTACCGCACCATGCCCATGGTCTGGTACATCCCGCCGCTCTCCCCGGTCGCCGACGTAACCGCCGCCGCCGGCTACGACGACGCCGATGCCGACAGCGTGTTCGCCGCCATCGATGCCCTGCGCATCCCGATCGAGTACCTGGCCAACCTCTTCACCGCTGGCGAGGTGGCTCCGGTGCGTATGGCGCTGCGCCGCCTGGCCATGGTGCGCGCCGTCATGCGGGCCCACCAGCTCGGGACCCACCCCGCGGTCGACCCCGCGGAGGTCGGGCTCACCGAGGACGATGCCGAGGACCTGTTCCGCCTGCTCGCCATCGCCCGCTACGAGGACCGCTACGTCGTCCCCCCCGCCCACGCCGAGGACGCGGGACGCCTCCTCGCCCAGCACGACCTCTCCGGCTGCTCGCTCGACTCCGAAGGCGGCCCGGGCATGGGCGGAGAGGGACCCGCCACCGCGGACGTGGCGGGCTTTCATCTCCGCCACGACGGCTCGTCCGACGCGTCGGTCGCCGGGCGCGACGGCCACGGCCGGCTGCACCTGCGGGTGGCAGAGCATCCGTCACCCGGCCCGCTCGGCCCGGCAGGTGCGGGGGGGACCCGATGAGGAGCTCGGCGGCACGGACGGTGTTCGGCTGCGCGTCGGTGCTGCTGAGCTACCCCGACGAGCACCGCACCGGCGACCTGGCCGCGGTGCGTGGCACGCTCGAGAAGCTCCCGGAGGGCCGCGCTCGCTCCGAGCTCGCCGCCACCGCCGAGTGGCTCGGCGGGATGTCGCCCATGGAGGCGGCCGCGACCTACGTGGACACCTTCGACCTGCGGCGAGGGGTCTGCCTCCATCTCACCTATTACCGCCACGGCGACACCCGGGAGCGGGGAATGGCGCTCACCGCCCTCGTCGACGCCCTCCGGGAG
>JAJZJT010000045.1 GCA_021809995.1 Actinomycetes bacterium | reverse complement strand
GGCCCCAGTGAGGGAGAGAGTAGGGAGCCATGCCGACGGGACGTATCGACGGAGCGTCGCGAGTCGCCCTGGTCACCGGCGGCGGGCGGGGGATCGGCCGGGCAGTCTGCCTGGCACTTGCTGCCGCGGGCTGTGACGTCGCGGTCAACTACCGGCGCGACGCGGACGCCGCGGCGTCGACCGTGGCCGCCGTCGAGGCGCTCGGTCGACGGGCGGTCGCCTACCGGGCGGCCGTCGACGACCCCGCCATGGCGGACGGGCTCGCCTCCAGCGTGCTGGAGGACTTCGGCCACGTGGACGTCCTCGTGTGCAACGCCGGGGTCGCGAGCCGCGGGCGCACCGTCGTCGACACCGACCCCGAGGAGGTCGAGCGGCTGCTGCGGACGCACGTCCTCGGCGCGTTCGTCCTCTGCCGTCGCCTCGTGCCCTCCATGCGGGAGCGCCGGCGCGGGGACGTCGTCGTGATCTCGTCGGTCGCCGCCCACCGCCTGCCGGCGAACTCGGCGCCGTACTCGATGGCCAAGGTCGCCCTCGAGGCCCTGGCAGCCACCCTCGCCAAGGAGGAGCGGGACGCCGGGGTCCACGTCAACGTGGTCGCCCCGGGGCTCGTCGTGACCGAGATGGGCCGCCGCCTCGTACGAGGGGCGATGGGCGTCGACGACATCGCCTCCCTCGACGCCGGCGCGCCGTTCGGGCACGTGTGCCGGCCCGAGGAGGTCGCCGACGTCGTGGCCTTCCTCGTCTCCGACCAGGCGGGCTACGTGACCGGCCAGCGGATCGTCGTCGACGGGGGCGGCTGAGCCGCCAGGTCCGCTGGCCGGGTGCCGCCGGGAGCACGACGTCGGGCGCCGCCGGTGCGGGCGAGAGGACTCGAACCTCCACCCCCGAAGGGACCAGGACCTAAACCTGGCGCGTCTGCCGATTTCGCCACGCCCGCGGCGAGCACACCCTACTGCTCGGCATCCGGTCCGGCCCGGGGCCCTGGCTATAGTCGGCCAGATGCCTGCGGCCTCCCACGACGCCTCCCCGCTCGACGAGCCGTCCACCACCGCCCGTCCGGTGGGGACGTCCCCCGAGGGGGACCGTCCCAGTGGAGCCGGGGGGGTACCCGGTGCCACCGCCGACGACGGGGACGACGAAGGACGGGCCGCCTACCTGGCCCAGGTGATGGCCGAGATCGACGCCGAGGTCGCCCGCCGCCGGGCGTCGGGCGACCTGCCGGCCGGGCTGGAGCGCCAGCTCGACGAGCTCTTTCTCGAGTTCTCTCCGATGAGCGCGCGCGGCACCGACCGTCTGCGCGAGCAGCTGGCCGTCGTGGACGCGGGGGCCTTCGTCGACATCGCCGTCCCCGTCGCCTCGAACAAGGCGGTCGGCAGCGTCGCGAAGCGCCTCATCCGTTCGGCGATCAGCTGGTACGTCGGCTTCATCGTCCACCAGGTCGTGAAGTTCGGCTGGTCCGTGTCGCGCCTGTTTCACCTCGTGGTGGACGAGGTCGAGGAGCTCTCGACCCAGGTCGCCGCGCTCGGCGTGCCCGAGCTCCCCGAGGGGCTCGCCGCCACCGTCTCGTCGGGGACGTCGTGGTGGGCCGACGAGGCCGTGGCCGCGCTCTCCGGCGTGACCGGTCGCGTGCTGGTGGCCGACTGCGGCGACGGCTCGCTGGTCCGCCGCCTCGTCGAGGCGGGCGTCGACGCCTACGGGATCGACCCGTCCGAAGGAGCGCTCGAGGGCGCGCTGGCCGAGGGCCTCGACGTGCGGGAAGGCTCGGTGCTCGACCACCTCGGCGTCGTCGGCGCCGAGGGGCTCGCCGGCATCGTGCTCGACGGCACGGTCCAGTGGCTCCGTTCCCACGACCGCCTCCGCCTCGCCGACCTGGTCGCGGATCGCCTGGCCGTCGGCGGGGCGCTCGTCCTCCACTCGGCGGCGCCCGAGGGATGGGAGCGCTCCGTCGGGCCGGTCGTCGCCGATCTCGCCCCGGGCCGACCTGTCCACGCCGAGACCTGGGAGCACCTCCTCGCCAGCCGGCACGTGGTCGTACGCGCGCTCCGCCGCAGCGCACCACCCGCTCGGCTCGAGCGGCTCCCGGCCGACCAGCCCGGGGCTGCCGTCGTCAACGCCGCCGTCGACGCCCTCGAGGCGATGCAGCCGGCAGCAGGCGACTACGTCGTCGTCGCGGCACGGGAGCAGTGAGCTCCGTCAGGGTCGGCGGCCCGGGCGGCGTGGCCCGGGCGCGACGACGGTGACGGCCGTCCATCAGTTCGTCCCGGCGCTGCTCCCCCGTGACGCGACCGGGGAGCACACCCTCGCCCTGCGTGACGCCCTGCGGGACGCCGGCTGGGCGTCGGACATCTACGTGGAAGCCGCCCACGACGACCTCTGGCCCGAGGCGCGCTACTTCGAGGAGTACGCGGGCCGAGCCCGGCCGGGCGACGTCCTGCTCTACCAGGTCGCGACCGGTTCGCCGGTCGCCGAGTTCCTGCTCGGACGCCCCGAGCCCCTGGTGCTCTACTACCACAACATCACGCCTGCCTCCTTCTACGAGACCTGGGAGCCGTCGACGGCGTCCAAGGTCGGCGAGGCCCGCGCCCAGCTTGCTGCGCTCGTGCCCCGGGCGGCGCTGTGCATGGCGGCGTCCGCGTACAGCGCCGCCGAGCTCGAGGGCCTCGGTTGCGCCCGTCCCGCCGTGGCACCCGTGCTGGTGGACCCGGCCCGCTTCGCCCCCGAACCGGACCCGGCCGAGGCGGCGCGTCTGGCCGAGGGCCACGGCCCCGGCGCGGTGGTGCTCTTCGTCGGCCGGCTCTCGCCCAACAAGGCCCAGCACCGCCTGGTCGAGACGTTGTGGTGGCTGCGACGGGCCCACGACCCCGATGCACGGCTCCGGCTCGTCGGCCCGGCCGTGACCCCGGCGTACGCCGAGGCGGTCCTGGCCTTCGCCGGCGAGCTCGGCCTGGCCGAGGCGGTCGAGCACGGCGAGGACCTGACGCCGGCGCAGCTCGCCGCCTGGTACGCGGATGCCGACGTGTTCGTCTGCCAGTCGGAGCACGAGGGCTTCTGCATCCCGCTGCTCGAGGCCATGCACTTCGGCGTCCCGATCGTGGCCACCCCGGCGGGCGCCGTACCCGAGACGCTGGGAGACGGCGGACTGCTCGTCGGGAGCGACCGGCCCGCCGACGTGGCGGCCGTCGTCAGCCGGGTGGCTGCCGACCCGGTGCTGGCCGGGGCGCTGGCCGGCGCGGGGACGGCGAGGCTGCGCACCTTCGCCCCGCCCGTCGTGCGGCGTCGCCACGTCGAGCTGCTCGCCGGCGTCGTCACGGGGCCGAAGGTGGCGGCGTGACCCGCAAGCTCGCCTTCGTCACACCCCGCTACGGCACCGCCGTCGTGGGCGGGGCCGAGTCGGCGGCCCGCATGCTCGCCGAACGCCTCGTGGCGGCGGGGGAGTGGGAGGTCGAGGTGCTGACCAGCTGCGCTTCCGACCACCTGACGTGGGAGAACACCGTCGACGCGGGGACCTCCGTCGAGCGCGGCGTCACGGTACGACGGTTCCCCACCGCCGCTCGCCGTCTCGTCGAGTACTTCGAGCTGGACGGCCGGCTGCGTGGCGCGCCCCAGGCCGCCAGCCTCGCCGAAGCCCGCCGCTGGGTGGCGCTCAACGGCCCGCAGTGCCCCGAGCTCGTCGACGCGGTGGCGGCGACCGACGCCGACGTGGTGGCCTGCTACCCCTACCTCTTCGCCACGACGGTCGACGCCATCGCCGCGTCTCCGGCGCCCACCATCCTGCACCCGGCAGCCCACGACGAGCCCGCGCTCTACCTGCGGGCGTTCCGCGTGAGCTTCCGCGACCTCGACGGCTTCGTGTACCACACGCGGGCCGAGCGGGCGTTGCTCGAACGCGTCCACCCCGTGGCCGAGCGGCCCCAGGTCGTGCTCGGTCTCGGCGTCGACGACCCGGCGCCGGGTGGGCGCCCCGGGGGCGACGTCCTCGGGATCGGGGACCGGCCCTACCTCTGCTACCTGGGTCGCGTCGACGAGCACAAGGGATGCGGGATGCTCGCCGAGTTCTTCGCTCGCTACAAGGAGCGGCACTCCGGCGACCTGGCCCTCGCCCTGGTCGGGCCGGTGTCGGACCGGGCCCCCGACCACCCGGACATCGTGGTGACCGGGACGGTCGCCGAGGCCGACAAGTGGGACATCCTGGGCGGAGCGACGGCCATGGTGAACCCGTCGGCCTACGAGTCGTTCTCGCTCGTCGTGCTCGAGGCGTGGACCCTCGGCGTGCCGGTGGTGGTGAACGCCGCGTGCCCCGCCACGATGGAGCACGTCACGCGCTCGGGGGGCGGGCTGTGGTTCGGGTCGTACCGGGCCTTCGAGGCTGTCGTCGACCGCCTCGTCGCCAACCCCGGGCTCCGTGCCTCGCTCGGGGCGGCCGGGCGCTCCTACGCCGAGTCCAACTACCGATGGCCGGTGATCGTCGATCGCTACACTGCGTTCCTCGAGGCGGCCGTGGCGCGGGGCCGCCGGCCGCCGGTCGCCACCAGCCGGCTCCCGCTCGTCGTGGAGGGTCGACCCTATGCCCGAACCTCGTGAGCCCGACACGGCTCCCCTAGCTGACGACGCCGGTCCCCTGGCCGACGACGCCGGTCCCCTGACCGACGACGCCGGTCCCCTGACCGACGACGAGCTCGACGTCGGCGAGCGCGCCCTCCTCGAGGGTTTCGACCGGCTCGCACCGGTCGGCAGCCTCCGTTGGGGGTTCGACGACTCGATGGCCCGGCTCGCCGACGCCGGACCGCCCGCCGCTGCGGTCCCGTGGCCGGGCCTCCCCGACGACCTGTGGGAGCGCGGCCGGAGCGCCCGGGTCGGCCAGCGGTTCGTCGGCGACGTGGCGGTCGTGCTGGCCGAGGTGCTGGCGGCCGACGCCCGCGCCGTGGCCGACGCCGTTGTGTCGGCTCGGTCGGACGAGCGGTTGCGGGCTGCCTGGGACGCGCTCCGCTACGTGGCCGCCCGCCTCGAGCGCCTCGAGCAGCGCGCCGAGCCGCTTGCCGCCCTCCAACTCGACGTGCACCGCGGCGCCCTCCCGCCCCGGCCCGACGTGGTCCACTGGGCGGCCCACCTCGACGACTGGCTGGAGCCTGCCGCCCTGCCCTCCGGCACGGTGCTCGTCGGGGAGTCGGGCGACGGAACTCTCGTCGCCGCGCTGGGGAGGCGGGGGCTTGTAACCCTCGGCGTCGATCCGTCCGGCGACGTGGTCTGGCGGACGAGCGAGGGGGGCCCGACGGCAGGGCGGACGGTCCTCGGTGACGTGGCCGCGGTCCTGCGAGCGGCCGACGACCAGTCGCTGGCTGCCACCGTGCTCGTCGGCTGGGTCGACCGCCAGGCCGTGGCCGACGACTGCGATGCGGTGACCGTCGCGGCCCGGCGGACCGCGCCGGGTGGGGCCGTCGCCGTGCTGGCGACCTCCCAGGACGCCTGGGACGCCGACCTCGCGCCTCCCGCCCGCGACCTGCTGCCGGGCCGACCGCTCCACCCCGACACCTGGTCCCTGCTCCTCGAGCGGGCCGGGCTCGCCGACATCGCCGTGCATCGGCGCCCCGACGGTGGCGCCCACGCCGTGGTGGGGTGGGCCCGGTGAGCGGCATCCACCAGTTCGTCCCCATGCTGCACCGTCGCGACGCCGTCGGCGAGCACGTACGTTCCCTGCGCGACGCGTTGGTGGCCGCCGGAGTCGACAGCTGCATCTACACCGAGCTCCCTGACCCCGACACCGCCGGGGAGACGGCCCACTTCGCGGCGTACGCCGACCGGGCCGAGGACGGGGACCTCCTCGTCTACCAGCTGGCGACCGCCTCGGTGCTGGCGAGCTGGTTGGCTGCCCGCCCCGAGCGGCTCGTCGTGAACTACCACAGCGTCACGCCGCCGGAGTTCTTCGCCCGGTGGTCGAACGGCATCACCCGTCTGCAGGCCGCCTGCCTCGCCGATCGGGCGCTCCTCGCCCCCCGCACCGAGCTCGGCATCGCCGTCTCTGCCTTCGACGAGGCCGAGCTCGCTGCCGCCGGGTACCGGCGGACGGCTGTCGTCCCGGTGGCGAGCCCGTCCTTTCCCCCTGTAGCGCCGGATGCCGCCCACGCCGACGGCGTGGCGGCGTGGCGGCGCCGGCGTGGCGGTGTGGCCTGGCTGTCCGTCGGCCGCCTGGCCCCAAACAAGGCGCACCACCGTACCCTCGCCGCCCTCTTCGCCGCCCGGGCGACTGGCGACCCCGGCGCCTCCTTGCGCATCGTCGGCGCGCCGAGCGAGCCGTCCTACGCGGCCGCCCTGCGCCGCTACGCCGTCTCGCTCGGGCTCGAGGACGCGGTGGCCTTCGTGAGCGGCCTGACCGGGCCCGAGCTCGCCGCCGAGTACGAAGCGGCCGACGTGCTGGTCATGCTGTCGGAGCACGAGGGCTTCGGCGTCCCCCTCGTCGAGGCGATGGCGCACGGCACGCCGGTCGTGGCCCGGGCCGGCGGTGCGGTCCCCGAGGTGGTGGGCGATGCCGGCGTGCTGCTGGCCGGGGCGGGCCCCCGCCAGGTGGCCGCCGCGATCACGGGGCTCGCAGCCGACCGTGGCCGCCGGGAGGCCCTGGTGGCGGCCGGGAGGAAGCGTGCCGTGGCGCTCGGTATCGACGGGGCGGCAGGGCGCGTGGCCGGGCTTCTCGCGTCCGTGTGGGCCGGCGCCAGCCACTAGGCTCGCCGGGCATGGACAGCACGCGCACCCTCGGCGACGTGGTCGGCCAGCCGGTCGGGGCACCGGCGGCCTCCCGGACCGCCCTCGAGTCCGGACCGGGCTCCGACATCTTCCAGCGGCTGCTGAAGGAGCGCATCGTCTTCATCGGTGCGGCGATCGACCAGAACATGGCCAACCTGGTCTGCTCCCAGCTGATCCTCCTCGAGGCCGAGGACCCCGAGCGCGACATCGCCGTCTACATCAACTCGCCCGGTGGCTCGGTCACCGACGGGCTGGCCATCTACGACACGATGCAGTACGTCCGCTGCGACGTCCGGACGATCTGCCTCGGCTTGGCCGCCTCCATGGGGCAGTTCCTGCTGTGCGCGGGAACGCCCGGCAAGCGGTTCGCCCTCCCGCACAGCCGGATCCTCATGCACCAGCCGTCGGGCCAGATGCAGGGGCAGGCCGCCGACATCGCCATCCAGGCCGAGCAGATCGTCTACCTGAAGCGGATGATGGCCGAGCGGATCGCCTTCCACACCGGCCAGCCCGTCGAACGGATCGAGGCGGACTCGGACCGCGACCGATGGTTCACCGCCGAGGAGGCGCGCGAGTACGGCTTCATCGACGAAGTGATCGGTCGTGACGGCGAGCGGGGGTCGCCGGCCCGCTCAGGAGCCGCGTCCCGGTGAGCATCGGCGCGGTGGGCCCGGCGGCCACCGAGCCCGACCTGCCTGCTGCAGTCGACGACTCGCCCTTGCCCGCCCGGGTGACGCGGGCGACGGAGCGGACCATGACCGTGGTGAACGGCGAGCTCCGGCTCGGGCCGCGGCTGCGGGCGCTGTGGGACAACCGCGAGCTGCTCCTCCTGTTCATCCGCACCGAGCTCAAGCTCAAGTACAAGGACTCGATCCTCGGATTCCTCTGGTCGATGCTCAACCCGGCCATGGTGCTCGGCATCTACTGGGCGGCGTTCTCGGTGATCAACCGCGGTGGCGGCATCCCTCAGTTCGCCATCTGGCTCTTCGCCGGCCTGCTCGCCTGGAACCTCTTCAACAACGCAGCGATGACGTCCACCACGGTGGTCGTGGGCAAGGCGGGCATCGTGAAGAAGGTCGCCTTCCCTCGCGAGCTGCTCGCCCTCTCTACCGTTGGGGTGGCCGCCTTCCTCTTCGTGATCCAGGTCGGGGTCCTCGTCATCGTGATGGCCGCCCTCGGCATGACCCCGGCGCTGGGCTACCTGGCCGACATGCCGCTCGCCATCCTCGACCTCATCGTCTTCACCAGCGCCGTCGCCGTGTTCCTCTCCGCGGTCAACGTGTACTACCGCGACACCCAGCACCTGACCGAGGTGGCGCTGATGGCCTGGTTCTGGGGCACGCCGATCGTCTACGCCTACGGCAGCATCGCCTCGCTGGTCGCTCGGCACCCGAGCGTCCTCTTCCTCAAGTACCTCTACGTCTGCAACCCGATGACCCCGATCGTCATGACGTTCCAGCGGGCGATCTACGGAAAGGCGTCCTACGTCAGCCCCGCGGCCGGCAACACCGCCCATGTGGCGACGACCCTCCTGCCCAACCTGGGCGTGGGCGGGTACGCGCTCGGCCTGGTCGTCGTGCTCGTGGCCAGCGTCGCCCTGTTCCTCGGCGCCCTGGTGGTCTTCGGGCGGCTCGAGGGGAACTTCGCCGAGGAGCTCTGAGCATGCCCGCAGCGATCGAGATCGATCACCTCTCCAAGCAGTTCCGGCTCTACAACGAGAAGTTCTCCTCGCTGAAGGAGCGTGCCATCCATGGCGGCAAGCTGACCTACGAGCCGTTCTGGGCGCTCCGGGACGTCACCGCCGACATCAGCGAGGGGGAGACCTACGGCATCCTCGGCCGCAACGGATCGGGCAAGTCGACACTGCTCAAGTGCGTCGCCGGCATCCTCAAGCCGACCTCCGGCGAGGTCCGGATCCGGGGGAGCCTGGCCGCCATGCTCGAGCTGGGTGCGGGCTTCCAGCAGGAGCTCTCCGGGCGCGACAACATCTACCTGAACGGCTCGCTCCTCGGGCTGTCCCGGGCCGAGATCTCCCGCCGCTTCGACGACATCGTCGCCTTCGCCGAGCTCGAGCAGTTCATCGACAACCAGGTCAAGTACTACTCGTCGGGCATGTACGTCCGCCTCGGCTTCGCCGTCGCCGTCAACGTCGAGCCGGACATCCTCCTCGTCGACGAGGTGCTGGCGGTGGGGGATGCCGCCTTCCAGCGCAAGTGCCTCGACCACGTCCGCCGCTTCCAGCGCGAGGGGCGCACGATCGTGGTGGTGAGCCACGCCACCGACGTCATCCGCCAGAACTGCGAGCGGTGCATGGTGCTGAGCCACGGCAACGTCATCACCGTCGACGAGGCGGGTGAGGCGATCCGGGTGTTCCTGGCCGACCTCCTCGGCGTGGGAAAGCCTGAGGGGGACGGTGGGGAGGGCGGCGGCAACGTCATCGCCATCGGCTCCGTCCGTACCGAGCACGGGGGGAGCGGGACGCGTCCTCACCTCTACCCCGGGGAGTCGCTCACCGTCACCGCCGAGGTCGACAGTCTCGCCGAGGTGCGCGACGCCGCCGCCACGGTCGCCATCCACGACGACAGCGGCGAGCTCGTGTTCGCCTCCGACCCCGACGACCCGGCCACCTTCATCGAGCTGCCCCAGGGGGGCGGGGTCCTCCACTTCGACTTTCCCGAAGTCCCCCTGCTCGATGGGACGTACTCGG
Source organism: Actinomycetes bacterium (assembly GCA_021809995.1). Lineage (GTDB taxonomy): Bacteria > Actinomycetota > Acidimicrobiia > Acidimicrobiales > RAAP-2 > JAJZJT01. The sequence goes on along the minus strand of JAJZJT010000045.1, from coordinate 4,058 downwards.
TCAGCGTCGGCGTGCGCAGCCTGAGCGACACGGCCATCTACGACTGGAAGGACCAGGAGGCCCAGTTCGAGGTGGCCAATCCCGGCCGCACGACCGGTCGGGTCCGGATGCCCGTCGACGTCAGCTTCCGGGTCCGTTCGACGGGGACGACGGGCGAGGTCCCGGTCGTCGGTCGGGACCTCGGGACGGACGGCCGTGAGCCGTCCGTCTCCGAAGCGGCCTCGTGACCGCCGGGTCACGCAGCGGCCGTCGTCACCGATCGCGCCGACCGTCGGCGAACGGGGCGGGCGGGCGGGTCCGGTGACGGTTCGACGCATCGACCAGGTCATCCCGTCGCTGGCCAGCCGGGACGCCATCGGTTCCCACGCACTGCAGCTGCAGGCGCTGCTGCGCTCGAAGGGCATCGACTCGGACATCTACTACGGCAACGCCACGCCCGATCGGGTCGACCACGGGCGGCCGATCGACCGCGTCGGTGACCGCCCCTCCGCCGGACGCGTGCTGCTCTACCAGCTCTCCATCGGTTCGCCCGTGGCCGACATCTTCCGCGAGCGGGGCGAGCGCAAGTTCGTGAACTACCACAACATCACCCCGGCCGAGCTCCTCGAGCCGTGGGTCCCCCACGTCGGCGAGGAGGTGCGGCGCGGACGGGCGCAGCTCCGGGCGCTGGCGGCGGTGACCGAGTTCGCCGTGGCGGACTCGCGTTACAACGAGCGCGAGCTGACAGACGCCGGCTACCCGTCGACGACGACCGTGCCGCTGCTGGTGGACCTCGAGGACTTCGACGGCGAGCCGGACCCGGTGCTCGCCGGGCGGCTCGCCGCCGTCCGCGCCGAGGGGGGCGCCGACCTGCTCTTCGTCGGCAAGGTGTCCCCCCACAAGGGCCAGGCCGACCTGGTCAAGGCGCTGGCCGCCTACCGGGCGGTCTACGACCCCCGCGCCCGCCTGCACCTGGTGGGAGGGGCCATCAGCGATGCCTACCGTACGGCGGTGCTCCGGTTCGCAGACGAGCTGGGGCTGGCCGACGCCGTCGACGTCCCTGGGTCGGTCACCCACGAGGAGCTGATCGCCTACTACGCGCACGCTGACGCCTTCGTGTGCCTCTCGAACCACGAGGGCTTCTGCGTGCCGCTGCTCGAGGCCATGCACCACCGGGTCCCCATCGTGTCCTACGTGACGACCGCCGTCCCCGAGACGGTCGACGGTGCCGGGCTCGTCCTCGCCGACAAGCAGCCCGCTCGGGTGGCCGCCGCGGTCCACCGGGTCGTCACCGACGCCCGGCTGCGGGACGAGCTCGCCCGTGCCGCCGCCGAGCGCGAGGCGACGTTCGCCCTGCCCGTGGTGCGCGAGCGGTTCGCCGCCGCGGTCCTCGACGCGTGCGGGTGAGCGGGGGCACGCCGAGCCTCCGGCGGGGCCGGTGAGGGTCGCCTTCGTCGTCCCCCGCTACGGCCCCGAGGTGATCGGCGGGGCGGAGACGGCGGCCCGCCTCTTCGCCGAGCACCTGGCCGCCCGCCCCGGGTGGAAGGTCGAGGTGCTGACCACCTGTGCCGAGGACTTCGTCACCTGGGACGACGTGTACCCACCGGGGACCGACGCCATCGCCGGGGTCACCGTGCATCGCTTCGCGTCGCTTGCCGGGCGGGACCCGTCGTTCCACCCGCTCTCGGCCGCGCTCCTCGCCGACCCGCGGGCCGCGTCGGCCGACGACGCGGACCGCTGGGTCGACCTCCAGGGCCCGCGCTGCCCGGCCCTCGTCGACGCGGCGGCGGCGTTCGACGGCGACGCGCTCGTCTTCTACCCGTACCTGTACCATCCGACGGTCCGGTCGATCGGACGCGCCCGAGTCCCGACCGTCCTCCACCCGGCGGCCCACGACGAGCCGGCACTGCACCTCCCGGTGTTCCCACCCGTCTTCGCCGCCGCCACCGCCTTCGTCTTCCAGACCCGGGCCGAGCGCCGGCTCGTCGAGGAGACGTTCGGCGTGGGCGCCCGGCCGCAGCTGCTCCTCGGCCTCGGGGTCGACGACCCCGGGGCGGGTGTGCCCGGGTCGCCGACGCGTGGCGGGGAGCCGCCGTACCTCGTGGCCCTCGGCCGGGTGGACCGCCACAAGGGCACGACGCTGCTCGCCTCCCTCTTCGCCGCCTACAAGCGGCGGCACCCGTCGGCGCTGCGCCTCGTGCTCGCCGGCCCGGTGGTCGAGGCCCCACCGCCCCACCCCGACGTCGACGTCCTCGGGCCCGTGGACGAGGCGCGCAAGTGGGAGCTCCTCGCCGGCGCGACGGCGCTCGTCTCGCCGTCGGCCTTCGAGGCGTTCTCGCTGGTGGTGGCCGAGGCGTGGAGCGCCGGGACACCCGTGCTCGTGAACGCGGCGTGCGAGGCGACGGTCGAGCACTGCCGGCGCTCGTCGGGCGGTGTCCCCTTCGACGGCTACGCGGCCTTCGAGTCGGCGGTCGACCTGCTCCTGGCGAAGCCCGAGGTCCGCGACCGCCTGGGCCGGTCCGGCCGGGCCTACGTCGAGCGCCGCTTCCGCTGGCCGGTCGTCGTCGAGCGCTACGCCCGCTTCCTCGCGTCCGTGGCGCAGCGCCGGCCGGGCGCGCCCGGCCCCGCGGGACGCTGACCGGGCCGAGGTCGTCAGCCGGTGCTCAGATGCCGTGGCCCAGGGGCTCCGCGCCTCGTGCCCGCACGAAGTGCACGCCCAGTAGGGACGCCCCCGGGGTGACCCGGAAGACGAGGTAGCCCCCGATCGGGCGACGGAGCGCCACCAGGTGGGCCTGGCCGCTTCGGGCCAGCCGGGCCACGCCGGGCAGGGCGGGGGACGCGACGAGGAGCGCCGTGCCGCCGGACGGCACGGCGACGACGGTCCCGGCGCTGTAGTAGAGGTCGCGGTGCAGCTGCTGGTACAGGACGTCGCCGGGGGCGACGAGATCGCTGCGCACGTCGGGAAGCTCCCAGCCGGCGTTCCGGTAGATGCTGGCCCCACCGTCGACGGTGTCGAAGACGAGGACGTCGCCGGGCCGGACGACCGGGGCGAGGGCGACGAGCCCGCGGTCGATCCGGTCGGCGGTCTCGATGGCCGGGTACGTGTCGGGATAGGGAGCCTGGTAGCGGGGCTGCTGGAGCCACAGGCCGCCGCTCGAACGCTCGAGGCGGCTCGGCAGCACACCGGCGCCGGCGACGAAGCGCTCTGCGCCCACGGCGGCGACGGCGAGGACGGCGATCGACGCGACGACCCGCCAGCGCCGTCGGCCTGTTGGGGTCGACGCCCGCGCGTGGAGCCGCTCGAGAGGGACGAGCAGGGCGAGCACGGCGGCCGGTAGGTAGGCGAGCAGGTAGCCGCCCGTGGCGAACTGGATGAGCGCGACCGTCGCCGCCGCCGGGACGCCGGCGGCGAGGAGCACGGCGACCGGCCGCTGGTACCAGGGGAGCCGCACGGGCTCGGGCCGTGGGTCGGGCGCGACCGAATCGGAGCGGTGGACCGCTCGGCGCGCACCGCCGACCAGGGCGGCGACGGCGGCGACGGCAGCCAGCGGTGCGACGGCGACGACGGTGGTGGCGAGGAACGTGCCGAGGTTGGTCGCCGCGCCGGGGGCGTGGGCGAGCACGGACGTGGCGTTCGCCGCGCCGGCGGACTCGGACCGAGTCGCCGCCAGCCACGCCGAGAGCCCGCCGGGTTGAGCTGCGACCATGGGGACGAACCATGCGGCCACCGTGGCAGCGCCGACGACGAGGGTGGCAGCCGCCCGTCGGACCGAGCGTGTGCTGGCGACGACGGCGACCAGGGCGAGGAGGCCGAACGAGGAGAGGATCGTCGGGCGGAAGCCCGACAAGAGGCCCAGGACCCCGGCCGCGGCAACGCCGTGGTACGTGCCCGGCCTCGCCCGCAGGGCGAGGGCGAGCAGAGTGGAGGCGGCGAGGAGGTCGAAGGAGTACGTCGCCACGATCGATCCGTCGAACCACGCGAACGGCGAGGACGCCACCGTGACACCGGCGGCGAGGCCCAGCCACCGGCCGCCGAGCGAGCGCCCCGCCACGACGGCCGCCGCCGCCGCGGCGGCCGA
>JAJZJT010000044.1 GCA_021809995.1 Actinomycetes bacterium | reverse complement strand
TCTGCCGACGAGGGCGTCGAGGCCGTGCTCGGCATCGTCGACGGCACCTACCTGGGTCACTTCTCGAGCGGCGAGAAGCGAGCGTCGGGAAGTGCGGCATCACTCCGCGCCGCGCCACGAGACGATCGCCGAGCCGGACCGGGGCGGCACCTACCCGTACTGCGACCAGGGCACCGTGGTGCGGCCGATGAGCAAGTGGAGCGGGCACGCCGCCACCATGGAGCGCGTCGCCGAGCTGTTCCGCAAGGCACTGCGCGCCGCATGAACCGGCCCGGCCGCACACGCGCCGACGAGAAGAGCCAGGTCAGGGCTCTTGACAGTCGGGTGAACGACTGTTTACAGTACGGTAAACGATCGCTTACCAAGCGCATTGACCGGTAGCCGACGCACTACCGCTGCAATATGGCCGAGAGGGAGGGGCCTGTCATCGCTCGCTCCGACACGTCTTTGAACATCCTTGATTCCGCAAAGTCGTTGTTCGCCACGAAGGGGTATGAAGGAACGTCAACACGGGAGATCGCCGAAGATGCGGGTCTGACCGTCGGGGCGATCTACAAGTACTACCCGTCGAAAGCAGCCCTGCTCGAGGAGATCACGACCGAAGCGGCGACCGTTCTCGAGCCGCTCCTCCAGGGTGAGCTCGACGAAGGCAAGGACGATGTCCTGTACCGGCTGACGCGTCGCCTCGTCATCTTCAACCTCGAGTACACGCGTGAGTCGAAGATCGCCAACGAGGAGTACCGCTCGCTCCCCGAGCCGGCGCTCACCACCGCGATCAACGCACGCCGCCGTATCCGGCGGATCTTCGAGCAGGCCATCGTGGACACGGTGGGGGCAGGCGAGGCGATCGACCGCGCCCTGGTGACGGTGCTGAGCGCCATCATCGTGGGGATGGCGGCGACGCCGCGGGACTGGTGGCACCCGAACCAACAATTCTCGCTCGAGCAGACCGCCCACATCTACGCCTCGGTCGCCGTCCAGTGCGTAAACCTCCGGGAGCTCACCCCGGAGTCGCTGGCGGCGCCGCTCCGGGGGAGCGGGCTGCCGGACTGACCGCTTGCCCGCCGGGCCGGTCCGGCCCGACGACCCGAACGAGCCGACGAAGGAGAGCACGGACCACGCATGGTCACCGCCAGCACTGACGAACCGATCACCGTCGAGCAGACGCCGCTGGGTCGTGGCACGTTGTCGTACGACATCAGCCTCAATCGACCGGAGACGTTGAATGCGCTCAACTGGTCGATGGTCAAGGCAATCCATGACGCCGTCGACGAAGCAGAAGCAATGCCGGAGGTGCGCGTCGTCACACTGCGCGGAAACGGGCGTTCGTTCTGCAGTGGTGGGGACCTGAACGGCTACGTCGATCTGCAGAAAGACCCGGTCGCGTTCCCACAGTTCGTCCACGACTTCCACGCGCTCCTGCTCCGCATGATCAGGTCGTCGCTCCCGACCGTCGCGCTCGTCCACGGGCACGCCACCGCAGGCGGGCTCGAGCTGCTCCTCGGCGTCGACGTCGTGCTGGCCGAGCGCTCCGCGCTGATCGGCGACTGTCACATCAACTTCGGGCAGATGGGCGGCGGCGGGACGTTGAGCCTGCTCGCCAGGTACGTCGGGGTGCGGCGGGCGACCGACCTCATCCTGTCGGGCCGGATGCTCACCGCCGAAGCGGCGCTCGAATGGGGCCTCGTCACCGAGGTGGTCGACGACGGCGATCTGCCGCGCCGCTCGCTCGAGCTCGCCGGGCAGTTGGCACGGCGCAGCCCCGGTGCCCTGACCGCGGCCAAGCGGGTGCTGCGCCAGGCCTGGAGCGACAGCCTCCCCCTCGAGAGCGCGCTCGCCCTCGAGCAGCAGGCCAACGCCTTCTACTGCCTGAACGACCCCGATGCACAGGCCGGCCTGCAGGCGTTCGGCGACAAGCAGGAACCCGAGTTCTCCGCCCTGCGGGCCCTCCCGGCCCGGTAGGCGCAGCCACGAAGGACGAGCACACGAACCGATGCCAGAGCCGACCGAGCCCACCGCCGCCGCGAGGCGGTTCGAGAACGCCTACTTCGCCGACGGGCTGGCTCAGCACCGCCTCGTCGTCAAGCGGTGCACGGCGTGCGAGCACGCCCAGTTCCCCGCGTTGCCCCGGTGCCCGGCCTGTGGGTCGTGGGAGCTCCGCGACGACGAGATCCGTACGAGCGGCGACGTCTACTCGTGGATCCGGATCAACCGGGAGGAGCTCGTCACCGACGACGCCGCCGACCTGCTCCCGCTCGTCGTGGTGACGGTCGACCTCGACGACGGGGTCCGCCTGTTCGGACGGTACGCGCCGGGCGGCACTCCGGCGATCGGGGAGCGGGTCGCCGGCACCTTCGTCGAGCGCCGCGGCGCGACCGACCTCGTCTTCGAGCGGGCGGCTCGGTGACACGCACCGCCGCCATCTGCGGTGTCGGGTACACGCCCTTCACCAGGGACTCGGGCGCGAGCGTGCTTCGGCTCGCCGTCGAGGCGTGCGACGCCGCCGTCGCCGACGCGGGGCTCGACCCCGCGGACGTCGACGGCGTGGCAACCTTCTCGCTCAACTCGGACTCGACGCCGGCCGTCGCCGTCGCAAGCTCGCTGGGCGTCACCGAGAGCAAGGTCCTCCTCGACGTCCAGATGGGCGGCCAGGCCCCCTGCTACCTGACCGGCCTCGTGGCGAGGCTCATCGAGTGCGGGGAGATCGAGACGGCGGTCGTCTACCGGGCGATGAACGGACGCTCGGAGAGCCGGGTCGGCGGTATGGCGTTCCCCGGCGAGGGTGCGCTGTACCGGTACCCGATCGGCTACGGCGGTTACGCCTCCTACGTCGCCATGTGGGCGACGCGCTTCCTCCACGAGACCGGCCAGGGGCCTGACGACCTGTGGTCCGTCGTCGAGCGTCAGAGCGCTGCCGCAGCGACCAACCCCCGGGCGATCCGGCCCGGGGGCGTGACGAGGGACGGGTACTTCGACAGCCCGTTCGTGGTAGAGCCCTTCCGCAAGTGGGACTGCACGGCCGAGGTGGACGGCGCCTGCGCCGTCGTCCTGACCACCCTCGAACGGGCGCGGGACCTGCGCTGGCAGCCGGTGGTCGTCAAGGCGTCCGCCTACAGCGCGCACAGCCAGTCGGGGACCGACATCGGTGACCACCTCGCCTGGTCCGACTACTCACGCAACTACACGTCGTGGCTGCGCGATCGCCTGTTCGGGGCGGCTGGCCTCACCCCGGCGGACATCGACGTCGCGGAGATCTACGACTGCTTCACGAGCACCGTGCTGATCGGGCTCGAAGGCCTCGGCTTCTGCGGCCGTGGCGAGAGCGGCGCCTTCCTCCGCGAGGGTGGACCGCTCGCCGTCAACACGCACGGAGGCCTCCTCTACGAGGGCTACCTCCACGGCATGAACACCGTGACCGAGGCCGTGCTCCAGCTCCAGGGTCGAGCCGGGGCCAACCAGTGTGCCGCCCACGCGACCGCAGTCGTGACGTCGGGTGCGCTCATGGACGGGTCGGCGCTGATCCTGGCGTCGGAGTGACCGGCGTCGGAGCGAGCAGCACGAGGGAGGGATCGCAATCGGAGAGAGCGAGGGGGGAAGAAGCAAAGCACCGAAGTCCGACGACCGGCGCCGCGCCCACGGAGCGCACACCGGTCGCCGGGCAGTCCAGCTCGACGCAGTACTCGATCCAACGAGGAGAACCATGAGCCTGTTCACCAGAGAGCCCGGGTCACACCGCAAGGTGCTCGTCGGCACCCTGGGCGTCGCTGCCGCCTGTCTTTTGGCGGCCTGCGGGACGTCGTCCGGCGCGTCGTCCGGCGCGTCGTCCTCGACCGGCGCGTCCAAGACGAGCCAGCAGGGGCCGACGGCGTCCGACGTCGCGTACGCGAAGTCGACCGTCGCTGCAGCCGAAGCCGTTCCGTCGTGGACCCCGCCGGGGTCGTCGGTCAACACGAGCAGCCTGAAGGGCAAGACGCTGCTCGTCATCCCGCTCACCACCGCCGTTTCGTTCTGCAACGACCTCGACGCCTCGACGGAGACGGCCGCCAAGGCGATTGGGATGAACGTGCAGGTGTACCCGACGACGGGCCAGCCCAGCCAGTGGGCGGCGGGCATCGAGCAGGGCATCTCCGAGCACGTTGCCGCCATCGCTCTCGAGTGCGCCATCAACCCCTCTCTCATCACGCCGCAGCTGCAGGCGGCCAAGAGCGCGGGGATCCCCGTCATCGACTCGGTCCTGACCGACCCTTCGGAGCCCGTGCCGTCGTCGCTGACCGGGGTGACGAGTGACCTCTACTACCAGGGGATGAAGCTCGAGGCCCTCGACGCCATCGCCACCCAGAACGGCAAGCCGGTGCACGCCCTGTTGCTCAGCAGCAGTAGCTTCCTCACCTCGCCAGGCATGACCAAGGCCTTCGAGGACGAGCTCGCCAAGCGGTGCGGCTCACAGTGCACCGTCGACAACGTCGACATCCCACTGACCCAGTGGGCGACTCAGGTCCAGAGCTCGGTGAGCTCCGCCCTGACGTCGCACCCCGACATCAACACCATCGCCATCGAGTTCGACGGCATGGTCCCCCTGGTGCTGCCCGGCGTGGGCTCGGCCACCGGCGTCGGCCTGTACGCCTGGGGCGGTGGGACGTCGGTCGTCAACACGATGCCGAAGACCCCCTCACTCAAGATGGACATCGGCGAGGGTCCCGTCCGGATCGGCTACACGGTGGTCGACGAGGTGGCCCGTGCCCTGGTCCTGCACAAGACGAGCATCAACGAGACGGTGCCGATCCGTGCCTTCACCCTGAGCAACTACGCCGCCGACAGCGACCCCACGAGCGGTTACGGGAACGCCTTCATCCCGGGCTTCCGCTCGCTGTGGGGACTCGGCTGAGCGTCCTGGGTCGTTGACCAACGTGTCCACAGGACCCGCGATGGCAGCGAGCGGTGGGGCGGATGCTCCGCCGCTCGCTGTCGCGGGGCTCTCCAAGCGGTTCGGGGCCGTCGTCGCCTTGCGCGACGTGTCCTTCGAGGTCGGCCACGGTGAGGTCGTGGCTCTCCTCGGTAAGAACGGGTCGGGGAAGTCGACCCTGATCAAGATCCTCGCCGGCTACCACGAGGCCGACGCTGGGGAAGTGTGGCTCGAGGGGGTCGACCTCGGACGCTCGGTCGGGCCCGCGCAGGTGCGCGAGCACGGCCTCGGGTTCGTCCACCAGGATCTCGCTCTCTTCGGCGGCCTGTCGGTCGCCGAGAACATGCTGGCCGCGTCTCGTGTCCTCCCGACCGGATCCGATCGGTACCGCGTCCAGCGCCGCGCCGAGGCGACCCTCGTCGCCGACCTGCTCCATCGTTATGGCGTCGGGACGATCGACCCGCAGGCGAAAGTGGCGAACCTGACCGCCGGCGAGCGGGCTCTTATCGCCATCGTCCGGGCTGCCGAGGCGGTCAGCGACCGCCGGTACGGCGGCGTGCTCGTCCTCGACGAGCCCACAGCGTTCCTCGGACGGCGCGAGACGGCGCGCCTGTTCGAGCTCCTCGCCCAGCTGGCGGCCTCGGGCAAGTCGGTGGTGCTGGTCACCCACAACGTCCGCGAGGTCCGCGAGGTCGCCGACCGTGTGGTGATCCTGCGCGACGGGGCTGTCGTCGCCGATGAGCCCCTCGGCTCCCTCTCCGACGACGAGGTCGTGTCGCACATCGTCGGCGGCGTCAACGAGCCGGCGGCCCGGGCCGCCGCCCGGCGCGCCACGGCGACCGCCCGGCAGGCTCGGGCCGAGGTGGTGCTCGAGGCGGCGCGCCTGACGGGCCCTGGTGTCGCCGACGTCTCGCTCGAGCTGCGTTCGGGAGAGGTGCTCGGCGTGGCCGGGCTGGTCGGCAGTGGCGCCGACGTGCTGCCGCGCGCGCTCTTCGGCGCGTGCGACGGTTTCCGAGGCACGGTGACGATCGGTGGGGAGTCGTGCCCGGCACGGAGCCTGACGCCGCGGCGCGCCATCGACGCCGGGGTGGCGCTCGTGCCCGGCGACCGGCTCGGGGAGGGGCTGGCCGCAGGGCTCACCCTGGCTGAGAACCTCTCGTTGCCGGTGCTCGCCACGTTCTTCGACAAGCTCCGGCTCCGCCTGCGCAAGCTGGCCCGTCGGGCCGAGAACCTGTGCACCGAGTTCGAGGTGAAGACCGAGGACGCGGGCGCGCTCGTGTCTCAGCTCAGCGGTGGCAACCAGCAGAAGGTGCTCGTCGCCAAGTGGATGGCCGAGCACCCCGCCGTGCTCCTGCTCGACGAGCCGACCCAGGGCGTCGACGTGGGGGCGCGGGAGTCCCTCTACGAGCTGATCGGGCGGGGCATCGCCGGCGGCGCGGCCGTCCTGTGGCACTCGTCGGACATGGAGGAGCTCGCTGCCACGTGTGACCGGGTGCTGGTCATGTCCGGAGGTTCCGTGGTCGCGGAGCTTGGCGGTGAGGACGTCAACGAGGTCGCCCTGCAGCGCGCGCTGACCGGCGCACGCTCGGGGGGCGACCGGGGAGCAGAGGAGTAGGTGCCGATGAAGGGGTTGGGGGTGAAAGACGACGCCGTAGCGGTCGAGGTGCGCTCCGACGCGGCGACCGGCGCCGCCGCAGTGAGGGGCGGGCCTCCGGGGGCGCGCTCGGGCCGTCCGGCGCGACGACGTCGCCAGCTCGTCGAGGCGAGCATCCTGCCGGGGCTCTGGGTCGTGGTCGTCGTGGTCTTCGGCCTGGCCGAGCCCTCGACGTTCCTCACGACGAGGAATTTCGCCAACATTTTCGGGTCCCAAGCGGTGCTGCTCGTGCTGGCCCTCGGCCTGTCCGTGCCGCTCCTGACCGGGGACTTCGACCTGTCTGCGGCCAACACGCTGGCCTTCGCCGGGATGGTGACCGCCATCCTGAACGTCAACCACCACTGGCCGGTGGTGGTCGCCGGCCTCGTCGGCATCGCCATCGGTGCGGTGGTCGGCTTCGTGAACGCGCTCGTCGTCGTCAAGCTGCGCAAGGACTCGTTCATCATCACGCTCGGCACCGGGACGGTGCTCGCCGGGCTGACCTTCTGGGTGTCGAACTCCCTGACGATCACCGGCGTGTCGCACGGGCTCACGGCGTGGGTGTTCTCCAACACCTTCCTCGGCATCCCGCTTGAGTTCTGGTACGGCCTCGCTGCCACGCTGGTGGTCCTCTACGTCGTGGGCCTGACACCGTTGGGCCGGCGGATGCTCTTCGTCGGCCAGGCCCGTGAGGTGGCGAGGCTCACCGGCGTGCGGACCGACCGGGTGCGCATGGGGTCCCTCGTCGTCTCGGGTGTCGTCGGCGCGCTGGCAGGGGTGCTCTACCTGGGCACGACTGGAGCCGCCGACCCGTCGTCGGGCACGGCGTTCCTGCTCCCCGCCTTCGCCGCCGTGTTCCTCGGGTCGACGTCGATCCAGCCCGGTCGGTTCAATCCGCTGGGCACCTTCGTCGCCGTGTACTTCCTGAGCACGGGCATTGCCGGGCTCGAGCTCCTTGGAGCGCAGAGCTACATCCAGCAGCTGTTTTACGGAGCCGCGCTCGTGCTCGCTGTGAGCGTCTCCGCCATCGGGAAGCGCCGGGCCAGCGCCTAGCGGGAACGGCGCGCACCGCGGCGGTGGGCACGGCGTCGTGCCCGCCCGCAGGGTGGAGGTGCCGCGGGCCGGGCCCCGCCTGAAGGGCTCCGCACCCCGGGATTGTCAGGTCGGGCCCTACAGATCGGGCCCGTTGGTCGGAAGGCCTCGGAAAGGAGCCAGGGAGCAATGCCCACGGGACAGCCGTTCGCAGAAGGAGCGTCGCCGGCAGGAGGACCGTCGTTCGACGGAAAGGTCGTGGTCGTCACCGGGGCGAGCTCGGGCCTCGGCGCGGGCTCGGCGGCGGAATTCGCCCGCCGCGGCGCACGCGTCGTCGCCGGGGCCCGCCGGGTCGACCGGCTCGAGCAGCTCGTGGCCGAGGTCAAGAGCGCTGGCGGGGCGATCGCCTGCCGGGCGGCCGACGTGACGAGCCCGTCGGACTGCGAACGCCTCGCCGAGCTGGCCGTCCAGCGGTTCGGAGCGGTCGACGTGCTGGTGAACGCTGCCGGCGTGGGCGCCGCCGTGCCGGCGACGCGCGAGGAGCCCGACGCGTTCCGGTCGGTCGTCGACACGAACCTGATGGGCTCCTATTGGGCGGCCCAGGCGTGCGCACGGCGCATGCGGCCCGGGTCGTCCATCGTCAACGTCACGAGCATCCTCGCGTTCACCTCGGCCGGCCTGCCGCAGGCCGCGTACGCGTCGAGCAAGGCGGCGATCGTCGGGCTCACTCGCGACCTCGCACAGCAGTGGAGCGGCCGCAAGGGCATCCGGGTGAACGCCATCGCACCGGGCTTCTTCGCCACGGAGATGACCGACGAGCTTGCGCCCGACTACCTCGCCGACATCGTGGCCCGGCGCGTCCCGCTGGGGCGAATGGGCGAGCTCGGTGAGTTCACGGCGGCTGTGTGCTTCCTCGCCGGCCCGGACGCGTCGTTCATCACCGGGGTCACGCTGCCCGTCGACGGCGGACTGCTGACGAACTGAGCGGTGACGGGCGTGCGCAGCCAGGGGGAGCCGAGGTGCCGCAGGTCGACGGGAGCGTCCACGGCCGGAGCGCCTGCGGCCGGACGAGCGGAGGAACGCCCGTGAAGTACGAGGAGTTCGTCGAGGGAACGGAGTACGAGTCGGACGAGCGCGTCGTCTCGCTCGGGGAGATGCTCGCCTTCGCCGAGCTCTACGACCGCCAGGCCATCCACGTCGGCGCCTCGGCCCAGAGGCCGGTCGCCGACGGGCCGGTCGCCGACAGGCCGGCCGCCGACCGATGCGCTCCGGTCATCGCTTCGGGGTACCTCGGCCTCGCCGTCACCTGGCAGCTGTGGCTCGACATCGGCGTCTTCGGCGAGGACGCGGTGGCCGGCGTGGCGCTCGAGCACGCCCGCTGGGTCCGCCCGATGGAGCCGGGGGTCCGGGTCCGGGCCAGGGTCCGGGTGACGCGTACCTGGGTGAGCAGCAAGGGCAAGGGCATGGTGCAGCTGCAGCTGCACCTGGTCGACGGCGCCGACGAGCTGCTCTCGTTCGAGACCGTCGCCGTCATGGCCCGCCGGGCGGACGGGTAGGCGCGGGCAGTGGGACAGCAGGTCGAGCGGGCGGTCACGCGGGCCGCCGGGGAGCAGGGAGGACGCGACGCACCGTGGACGTGAACGAACGAGCCGAAGAGGGAAGGTCCGTCGTCGCCACGCTGCGGCGGCACGCCGAGGAGGAGCCAGAGAAGGTCGCCGTCGTCGAGGGGAAGACCGGCCGCGCGGTGAGCTACGCGGCGTTGCTCGCCGACGTCGAACGGTGCGTCGCCACGCTGCGCTCCGCCGGCGGGATCGACGGCTCGGTCGTCTCGGTGCAGCTGCCGAACTGGTACGAGACGGTCGTCGTCGACTGCGCGGTCCTTGAGTGCGGGGCGGTCCTCAACCCGCTCCTCCCCGGGTACCGGCGTAACGAGCTCGAGGGCGTGCGCGAGCGGGCGAAGCCCGCGCTCATGGTCAGCCCGCGCCACTATCGGAACTTCGACTTCGCCGCCATGTACGAGGCGATGGACCGTGACGGCTTGCCGATCGCCCACGTCACCATCGAGCAGGGCCAGGGAGACCTCGCCGACGCGCTGGCCGGTGCGCTCGCCGCAGGGAGGGGCGGCGTGCCCCTCAACCAGCGGCTCGGCATCGAGGCCTCCGAGCTCATCTTCACCTCGGGAACCCAGGCGGCGCCCAAGGGCGTGCTCCACAGCGAGCGGACGGTGGGGTCCAACATCGCGGGAATGGCCGAGGCGCTGTCGTTGACGCGTGACGACGTCGTCTGGGTCCCCTCGCCCGTCGGGCACTCGACCGGCCTCAACTTCGGCGTGCGCCTCGGCCTCACGCTCGGGTGCACCGTGGCGCTGCAGGACGTCTGGGACCCCGAGGACGGGCTCAAGCTGATCGAGTCGGCGCGGTGCAGCTACACCCTCGCCGCGCCGACCTTCCTGCGGGGCATCGTCGACCTGCTCCGGGCCTCGGGAACCTCCCACGGGTACCTGCGCGCGTACACCTGCGGCGGGGCGCCGGTTCCACCGGCGCTCGTCGACGAAGCGGACGACGTGGGCATGAAGGTGCTCCGGCTCTACGGCTCGACCGAGGCGCTCGTCATGACGTGCCACCGGCCGGAGGCCCCGCTCGCCGACCGGCGCGCCTCGGACGGACCGCCCCTGCCCGGCATTGACGTCCGGGTGGTGACCGAGGCCGGCGGGGAGGAGGACCGGGGCGTGGCCGGGGAGATCGAGGTGCGCGGCACCAGCGTGTGCGTCGGGCTCCTGACGGACGGCGGGCTGCGCTCCCTCACTACCGACGGCGGCTGGGCCCGGACCGAGGACATCGGGGTCCTCGGGGAGGAGGGGTACCTCCGTATCGTCGACCGGAAGAAGGAGATCATCATCCGCGGGGGGATGAACATCTCGGCGAGCGAGGTCGAGCACGCGCTTCTGGGCGTCGAGGGCGTGACGGACGCCGCCGTCGTCGGCGTCGCCGACGAACGCCTCGGCGAGCAGTGCTGCGCGTGCATCGTCGTCGACGATCATGCGAGCGAGGAGAGGCTGGCCGACATCGTCCGCCAGGCAGCCGACAGCGGCCTGGCGACCTACAAGCTCCCCGAGCAGGTCTACGCCGTGGCCCAGCTGCCGCGCACGGCGACTGGCAAGGTCCAAAAGCACGTGTTGCGGAGCGTCGTCGAGGACGGCAGGTTCCACGCGTCGTGGCGACGCGGATGAGCGGAGGCGTGCGGCACGGCCTCCAGCTCCCCCAGTCGGGACGGCTTGCCAACCGGGGCGAGGTCCTGGGCCTGGCTGTCGAAGCGGAGGACGCCGGTCTCGACTCGGTGTGGGTCAGCGACCACCTCGTCCACCCGGTCGACCACGCCGGCACCTACCCCTATAGCAGGACGGGGGACGTGCCCTTCGACCCCGAGGACGGGTACCTCGAGGCGCTCGTCACCCTAGCGACGATCGCCGGTGGCACGGAGCGGGTCCGCCTGGGCACCAGTGTGCTGGTGCTGCCCATGCGCGACACGCTGGCCACCGTCAAGCAGCTCACCTCGCTCGACGTCCTCTGCGAGGGGCGTCTCGACCTCGCCGTCGGGGCCGGGTGGTGGGAGGAGGAGTACCGGGCCCTCGGCAAGCCGTTCGCCACCCGCGGGACGCGGCTCGACGAGCAACTCGTGGTGCTCGAGACGTTGTGGCGAGACGGCAGGGGTTCCTTCGACGGCCGGGAGGTCTCGTTCCCTCCGGTGACGGTGCGGCCGCTGCCTGTCCAGGCCGGGCGACCCAGCTTGTGGATCGCCGGCGCGGGAAGGCGGGTCTTCGAACGGGTGGCGCGCCACGAGGGAGCGGGGTGGCACGGCATCGGCGCCGACCCCGGGCGGATCGAGGGCGCCAAGGCGGCCATCGCCGAGGCGTGTCGCGCCGCTGGTCGGGACGACCCGGTTCCTCTGAGCGTCGCCGTCACCGTCCCCCGGACCCGCGGCGAGCTCGAGGACCGGGTCGAGCGGCTTCGCGGGCTCGGGATCTCGCAGATCGTGTGGATCCCCCACGGGCGCGACGAGACCAGTGGACGGGACGCGCTCGGCTGGATCGCCGGCGTCGGGCACGACGGCGACGGGGCGAGCGCCGCTGAGGCGAGCCGCGACCAGTGCGGCGGAGGAACGGCGTGAGGACGATGAGGGGAGAGGGAGCCATGCAGCGCACGCATGCCGAGGACGACAGGGGGGCTGCCGGGGACGGCAGGGTGACTGCCGACGTCGCCGTCGTCGGGCTGGGCCCGGTCGGGGCCGTGGTGACGAGCCTGCTCGCCAGGCGGGGCCTGTCGGTGTGGGCGTGCGACCGCGAGCTCGACATCTTCCCGCTCCCGCGCGCCGCCCACATCGACCACATGGGTCTCCGGGTGCTGCAGGAGATCGGGTGCGCGGGCGACCTACTGTCCGAGCTGCGAGCCAACGAGGGGTCGGTGTTCGTCGACGCCGACCGCCGACCGCTCTACACCATCGGGGCCAACGCTGAGACGGTCTCCGGTTATCCGGGGAGCTCCTACTTTCATCAGCCGTACTTCGACCGGCTGCTGCGTCGTTCGGCCGAGGGCTACGACACCGCCCGGCTCGAGCTCGGTGTCGAGGTCGAGGCGATCGAGCGCGCCGGGGACGGTTACCGCGTCCGGGCGAGACGTCGCGACGGCTCGGCGCTCGATCTGGTGGCTCGCTTCGTGCTCGGGTGCGACGGCGTGAACAGCACCGTGCGGGCCGCCATCGGTGCCGATCGCGTGCTGTCGGGGTTCGAGGAGGACTGGTTCATCTTCGACCTGGTGCTCGGCGAGGGGGTCGTCACGGACGACATCGCCGTCCAGGTGTGCGATCGGCGGCGGCCGATGACGCTGCTTCCCATGCCCGGTCGGCGGTACCGGCTCGAGTGCCAGGCAATGCCCGGCGAGACGGCCGAGGCGATGCTGCGCGACGAGGCGTGGCGGGACGCCCTCATCGCGCACGCCCTGCCGGGGGTGCGCTACGAGCGAGTGGAGCGGACCGCGTCGTACACGTTCCAGGGGGGCGTGGCGTCGCGGTGGCGCGATGGCGGGGTCTTCGTCCTCGGGGACGCAGCCCACGTCATGCCGCCCTTCCTCGGCCAGGGCATGTGCTCAGGGATTCGCGACGCCGCCAACCTCGCGTGGAAGCTCGATCTCGTTCGGCGCGGCGAGGCCGGCGATTTCGTCCTGGACACGTACGAGGCCGAGCGGCGGCCCCATGTCTCGTCGATCATCGACGCCGCCGTGCGGCTGGGCCGGTTCATCTGCGCATCGACGGACGACGAGGTCGAGGGCCGCCGGCGGGTCGTGGCCGCCGGGGAGGAGGCGCTCGGGGCGCGGCTGGGCTTCCGACTGCCGGCGCTCGAGCCGGGCCCGTTGGTGTCCTCAGGGGGAGGCAAGCTCTTGCCCCAGGACATCCCTGCCGGCGGCGTTCCTTCCGACGAGTGGCTTGGCTCGGGCTTCGTCGCCTTCGTGCGCGACGATGGAACGATCGGCGGGGCGGGCGCGTGGTGGGAGCGGACCGGTGTGGGCCGGATGGTGCGCGCTGCCGACGTGCCCGGTGCGTACCCGAAGCTGCGGGCATGGCTCGACGCGCTCCCGGCGCCCGTCGCCGTCGTGCGCCCGGACCGTTACGTCCTCGGCATCGCCGACCGCCTCGAGGTGCTCACGGACCAGCTGGTCGCCGGGCTCGAATCGAGGTAGGACATCGGTCGCCCCGGCGGGGAGTGGAGACAGACAGGATCGGAGCTCTGCCCTGGCCGGACGGGCGGACGGCAGCCCGCCGCCCCCTGTCACGGTCCTCGTTCACGAGCGAGGAGCGGCGAGTGACGATGCCATCCCTGCCCACGACGACGACCGGCACGGGCGCCGGGCCCGGGCAGGGGCCCGTGCGTGGAGAAGCCCCGCCCGCCGGCCGCTGCCCTGCATGCCGGCCCGCCGCGACATGCTGGTCGGCGCGCTGGACTTCCTGTGGCGGCCGCGGGGGTTTCCTGTGGCGGCCGAGCAGTACGAGCGGCTGGGCCTGCGCCGGGCTCGGCCACCCCGGGGCGGCCCCCCGGGGCTGTGGCCAAGCGGCCCCCCCGGGGCCATGGCCGGCGCTACCTCCCGGCCTCGAACCGGCGCCGCAGTTCGGCCT